>DATIPJ010000554.1:0-2115 GCA_035472155.1 Kofleriaceae bacterium | reverse complement strand
CACCGGCTTCTGGTACACGCGCTACCCGCGCGAGGGCGAGCGCCCGGCGGCCGACCTCGGCTTCTACCAGCAGGTGTACTTCCACAAGCTCGGCACGCCGACCGGCGGCGACACCTACGTCCTGGGCGAGGATCTGCCGCGGATCGCCGAGATCAACCTGCGCAGCAGCCCCGATCACCGCACCGTGCTGGCGATCGTCGGCAACGGCGACGGCGGCGAGTTTGCGTTCTATGCGATCGACGCCAGGGGCCCCACCCAGCTGTTCAAGTTCTCGGACAAGATCATCGACGGCAAGTTCGGCCCCGACGGCACGCTCTACCTGATCTCGCGGCGCGGCGCGCCCCGCGGCTCCGTCGTGCGCCTGGCGCGGCCGTACGCGACCAGCCGGCCCGACGTCATCGTGCCCGAGAGCGACGGCGTCATCGGCGACCTCGCAGCGACCTCGTCGCGGCTCTACGTCGTCGAGCTGCTCGGCGGGCCGTCGCGGCTGCGCAGCTTCCGGCTCGCGCGCGGCAAGGCGGGCTCGCCCGAGGTCGTCGCGACGCCCTACCCGGTGGCCGCGATCGATGCGCCGCACGCGATCGGCACCGACGACATCCTCTACCGGACGCAGAGCTACACGACCACGCCGGGGTGGTTCCGCCTGGTCGCGCGCACCAAGCAGAGCGTGCCGACCGCGCTGGTCCAGCCCATGGCGTTCTCGATGGATGACGTCGAGGTCGTGCGCGAGACCTGCAAGTCGGCCGACGGCACGGCCGTGCCGCTGTCGATCCTGCGCAAGCGCGGCCTCGCGCTCGACGGCTCGCACCCGGCGCTGCTGAACGGTTACGGCGGCTACTCGATCAGCCTGACGCCGACACTGCACCGGCTCACGCGGATGTGGATCGATCAGGGCGGCGTGTACGCCGAGGCCAACCTGCGCGGCGGCAACGAGTTTGGCGAGGCGTGGCACGAGGCCGGCCGGCTCACCCACAAGCAGAACGTGTTTGACGACTTCCATGCCTGCGAGCGGGCGCTGGTCGACAAGGGCTACACCCGCCCCGAGCTGCTCGCGATCGAGGGCCGCTCCAACGGCGGCCTCTTGATGGGCGCGACGCTGGTCCAGCACCCCGGCGCGGCGCGCGCGGTGGTCTCCGGCGTCGGCATCTACGACATGCTGCGCGTCGAGCTCACGCCCAACGGCGCATTCAATGTCACCGAGTACGGCACCGTGAAGGATCCGGCGCAGTTCGCCGCGCTCTACGCATACTCGCCGTACCACCACGTGGTCGATGGCACCGCGTATCCGGCCGTGCTGCTGACGACCGGCGCGAACGATCCGCGCGTCGATCCCTACAACTCGCGAAAGATGGCGGCGCGCCTGCAGGCCGCGAGCTCGTCGGGGCGGCCGATCCTGTTGCGCGCGAGCGCCGACGTCGGCCACGGCATGGGCAGCCCGCTCGCCGCCGTGATCGACGAGGCGACCGATTCGTACGCGTTCATCATGAGCGAGCTCGGCATGCACTACACCGAGTAGCCTCACGCGACGAGGTCGGCGGCGAAGTCGAGGAATGTGTAGCGGTTGCGGATCTCGCGCGCGTGCGCGATCGCGTCGTCGAACAGCGGCTGCGGCCAGCCGAGGTCGCCGGGGGTGACCGGTGCGCCGGCGGCGGTGAGCACCTGCGCCATGCGGCCCGCGCCGAGCGTCACGGCGGCGAGTTGCGCGCGCATGGAGCCCCAGCCCGCAGCGAGGCGCGCGTTGAGCTCGTCGGCGGCGCGGCGATCGAGTCGCTTGGGGGCGAGCTCGCTCCAGCACACCTCGCCGCGCTCGGGGCCGAAGTGGCGGATCACATCGCTGTGGTCGATCGCGGTGGGATGCAGCACCGGCGGCGCCTCGCGCGCCAGGATCCGATCCTGCAGGCGCGCCATCGCGAGCGCGCACACGCCGATCTGCTCGCCGTGCAGCGCGACCGGCACGTCGGGCGGCCGCATCATGTCGACGTAGTGGCTGATCAGGTGCTCGCCCTCGCTCGCCGGGTAGCTGCCGCCGCAGATCGTCATGCCGAAGCCCGACAGCACGAGCGTGCGCACGAGGTGGCGCATCGCCACGAGGTCACCGGTGACGAGGCCCGGCGC
>DATIPJ010000553.1:0-8094 GCA_035472155.1 Kofleriaceae bacterium | reverse complement strand
CCTGGCTCGTGCCGTCGCTGATCAGATGATGCACCGTCCACAGCAGCGTGCGCTCCCCGCCGGGCAGCGCGATCAGCTGCGCGCGAAACAGCGGGCCGCGGCCCAGCGGTGCGATCGGCTGCTCGCCCTCGGCGATGCGCAGCCGGTCGAGCGCGGCGCGCGCGGCGTCGGGGGCGAGGGCCGCGAGGTCGACCTCGGTGACGCGCGGGTACCAGCTGAAGTCGATCGACTGGCGCGGTGCGCCGGTGTCGTCGGCGCCAAAGCCGAGGCGCAGGCTGTCATGGCGGCTGGCGATGTCCGCGAGCGCCTCCTCGACGGCGGCGCGGCTGGTGTCCGCGGGCAGCGCGAACACCGCCACCATGTTGCACCAGTTGCGGTTGCCGCCCGCGCAGAACGTGCGGAAGTAGCGTCGCTGCTGCGGCGTGAGCGGGAACGTGCGCTGCACCGGGGCGCGCGGGATCGGCGCCGGCGGGCGCGCGGTGCGCACGCGCTGGGCGAGCGCGCGCGGCGTGGCGGCGGTGAGCAGCTCGGCGGGCGCGAGGTACGCACCCAGCCGGCGCTGGATCGCCGCGCACACGCCGGCCGCGCCGAGCGAGCTGCCACCGAGCGCGAAGAAGTCGTCGAGCGCGCCGACCGCAGGCAGCCCGAGCGCCGCGGCGAACGCGTCTGCGATCGCTTGCTCGTCGTCGGTCGCCGCGGGCTCGCTCGAGGCCTCGGCGCGATCGGGCGCGGGCAAGCGCGCGCGATCGAGCTTGCCGTTCGACGTCAGCGGCATCTCCGCCAGCTCGATGACGCGCCCGGGGATCGCCGCGGGCGGCAGGCGATCGGCGAGGTAGCCGCGCAGCGCCTCGGCGAGCGGTGCGCCATGGGCCTCGACGCTGCCGGCGCGCGTCACGTACGCGACCAGGCGGCGGTCGTCGCCGTCGTCGACGCAGATCACCGCGGCCGAGCCCACGCCCTCGAAGCTCTCGATGACCGCCGCGACGCCGGCGAGCTCGATCCGCACGCCGCGGATCTTGATCTGGTCGTCCTTGCGGCCGCGCAGGTGGAGCTGGCCGTCGGGCGCGAGGAAGCCGAGGTCGCCGGTCAGGTAGACATCGCGGTCGCAGATCCGCACGAAGCGCTCGCGCGTCTGGCGCGGATCGAGGTAGCCGAGCGAGCGATGCGGCGTCGCGATCGCGACCTCGCCGAGCTCGCCGCGAAGCGCGGCCGACGGTGCGCCGTCGCGCCACACGAGGATGATCGCTTCGGCCCCGGGCAACGGATGTCCGCACGGCATCACGTCGTCGCCGGCCGGCGCCTCCGCGGGCGTCGCGACGCGCGCGCAGAACTTGGCGAGCGTGGTCTCCGTCGGTCCGTAGAGGTTGTAGACCGCGCTGTGCGGGAATGCCTCGCGCCAGCGCCGCACGAGGCCCGCGGTGAGCGGCTCGCCGGCGAACAGCGTGTGGCGCAGCGAGCGTCCGGCGAAATCCGCGCGCGCGGTGGCCAGGAAGCTGCGCGCCAGCGACGGCACGACGTGGCTCACGGTGACCGCGCGCTCGTCGAGCCAGTCGAGCATCGCGCCCGCCCCGAGCTGGCGCGGCGCGATGCAGCCGGTCGCGCCCCCCACGATCGGCGTCAGGATGTCGCGCAGCACGACGTCGAACGACAGCCGCGTGAGGATGCTGACCCGGTCGCCCGGCGCCACGCCGAGCATGCCGGTCTCCCACGCGATGAAGTGCGCGAGCCCGCCGCGCCGGCCGAGCACGCCCTTGGGCGTCCCGGTGGTGCCCGAGGTGAAGAACACGTAGCAGGGCCCGCTGTCGTCGACCGTGCGCGGTGCGATCTCGTGGCCGACCAGCCGTGTCAGCGTCGCCGTGTCGAGAGGCGCGTTGGCTGGCCAGCGCGCGCCGGAGGCGTCGACGATCGTCGTGGTCGTCGCAGTCTGGGCAATCGGCGCGCCCGGCACGCCCGGTGCGAGCGACCCGGCGCCCCCCTCGAAGTCGATGACCAGGCTGGCCTGCGCGAGCTCGATCATCTGCGCCTTGCGCAGCGCCGGCAGCTCGGCGTCGAGGGGCACGACGACTGCGCCGTCGATGAGCCCCGCGATCAGGCACGCGAGCAGCGGCGGGGTCACCGCGCCGTGCAGCGCGATCCGACGGCCGCGCGGATCGCCATACGACCACAGCGCGCGGCGCGCAGCGGTGACCAGCGCGCGAAACTCGGCCCGCGTCACCGCCGCGCCGTCGGCGGCGATCAGGATCGTGTCGTGGCCCTCGGTGAGGCCGCGGTGCAACAGCGTCGCCAGCGACGTCACGCGGCTCTCCCTCCGCCACCTTCGCCGCGCCCGACGGCGTACAGCGCATGCATGTCGTGGTGGGTGCCTTCGAGCGCCCGCGCGACCGCCGCGGCGATCTCGGGCGCCTGCGAGAACCCGCCGGTGTTGTGGCCGCTGGTCACGATGAACCTCCCGCCGCGCGCGGTCTCGCGGGCGCTGAAGATGCCCAGCCCCGACGGCGTCCACGGTCGCACGCAGAAGCTCGGCGGCCTCCGGCCCGACGCCGAGGCGACCTTGTCGGGGAACAGCTCGTGCGCGGTCTCCAGGATGCAGCGCGATAGCTCGGCGAGGTCCGCGTGCGCGACCGCGCCGGGGTGCAGGCCCACGAAGCCGTGCCCCGCGCTGCAGAACAGGACCGGGCGGCCCGCCTCGTTGCGGCCCGGGATGACGTTCGCGCCCTCGGCGGCGGCGGCGCTCGCGAACGCTCGGCGGCCGATCTTGAGCGGCGTGGTCAGCCGCGGCTCGTCGTTGGGCAGCACGAGCCACATCCCGGCCATGGCGCCGACGGGCGCCAGCGAGGCCACGCGCGTGCGCAGTGAAGCGCCGAGCGCGCCCGGTGACAGCACGAAGCTGGCGGCTTCGACGCGGCGCCCGCCGAGCACGGCGCTCGCGATCCGCCCGTCGCCGTCGCACGACACCTCCTCGAGCGCGCTCCCCCAGTGGAACGCCACGCCGCGCGCGCCGAGCACGCGCACGAGGTTGCGCGCCAGCGTCTTCACCTGGAGCGAGAACCCGTGCACGCGCAGCGCGCCCGCGATCGCACCGCTGCCGATCGCCCGCGCGAGCGCCGGCTCGGCGGCCGCCAGCTCGTCGAGCGGCAGCTCCCCGAGCAGCGCCCCGATCTCGGCCTCCGCCAGCCGCGCCCGCGCGAATCCTGCCGGCGTCTGGTACACGCGGACCAGCCGGCTCACGTAGCCGGTGCCGCGCACCAGCTGCGGATGCTCGGCGAAGATCCGGTGCCATCCGGCGAAGCTCCGCACGTTGAACGCGACGATGTCGGCGTTGTACTCGCGCGCGAGCCACGGCGGCAGCGCCTCCTGTGCGTCGATCCACGCGCGGTCGTCGTCGTCGAGCGCCTCGAGCGGCCGCGACAGCCAGCCATCGTCGCCGATCGCGTGGCGAAACGGCAGCCGCGCACCCGGCGCGTGCTCCGCCGAGCGGGCGAGGTGATGCCGCGCCTCGTTGAACGAGAAGATCCGCGCGTCCTCGCCGCCGAACGTCGCCCCGATCTCGCTGCGCGGCCCGAGCGCATCGGGGTCCTGCTCGCCGGCGAGCGGATCGACCATGCGATCGTGCACCGAGACGCGGTGGCCTTGGTCGACGAGCTCGAGCGCCGTCACCAGGTTGACGATGCCCGCGCCGACCAGCACCACGTCGCCCGAGGGACGAGCGGAGACGCGCGCAGAAACGCGATCACCAGCGCGATCATCGGCGCAACTGCAGATCGGATCGTCGGCGTCGCCAGCAGCGCGACCGTCGGCGTGCGTCGGCGCGCACGGAACGGTCGACCGCGCCACGCTCAGCGACAGCCGCTCGGCCACGACGATCGCCTCGTGCTCGGCGTCCTCGATCGCGTCCTCCTGGACCACATGGATCACCTGCGCTCGCTGGCGCAGGGCGTCGACGAGGGGCGCCGCCGAGCGGTCGCCATAGACGATCACCGGGCAGCGCGCGTCGCCGGCGATCGTTGCGAGCCGCTCGCGATCGCGCTCGTGCAGTGCGAGCGCCGACGGCGCCAGGCGTGCCAGTGCGGCCCGGGCGAGCGCGGCCGGCCGGCGCACCAGGTCCGGCCGATAGACGACGTCGTCGCCGATCACGCGACCGAGCGTCGCCTCCGACATATGCGAGCAGATCACGATCGTCATGGTGGTGTGCGCCGTCAGAAGAACAGATAGGCAGTCGTCATCACCGAGTAATTGCGCGCCGATGTGCCGTCGACGTAGTGGTCGTCGTACAGCGCGACGTCGGTCCCGACGCGGGTCGCCCCCGTCAGGTCGACGAACATCCCGGCGTCGTACCAGTCCTCGCTCTTGCGCGTGCGACCCGCGACCGGATCCATCACAGCGCTGCCGCCGAAGCGATGCGTGTTCGAGGACTGCATATGCCCGTGATTGGCAAACGTCCACAGCCGGCCGCCGAGCACGGGCGGCACGTACTCGGCGCCGACCATGTACGACGTCCACCGGATCAGCTCGAGGCGCCCGGCCGCATCGTACGCGGCCAGGCCCGGGTCGTAGTTAGGCACGTACGGCACGACCTGGCCGTCGCCGCTCGCCGCCGGCAGCGAGGGATTGCTCGTCCCTGCCGCGCCGAGCGCTGTATAGAGGTCGCTGGTGCCGGCGCCGACGACCGCCTCACCCACGATCGACAGCGCATGGGCCTGCGATTGCTTGGTCGCCGCGATGATCGGCAGAAACCCATCAACGGCCACGCCACCGCCGGTCCGCACGTGGCCGCTGCCGGGCGCGGCCGCCAGCTCGGCGATCCGGAACCGGCGCAGATCGCCCGAGATGGCGATCGCCGCCGGCAACAGGCTATTGCCATGTCGTCCGGTCCAGCCCGGGAACAGCGCGCGCACGCCGGCCACCCACTCGGGCATCGCCGAATCCATCTGTGGCGGGCGCCCGGCAGCCACCGCCATCTCGAGATTGGCGACCTCGGTCGCGATCGTCTTCGACACCCGCAGCTGCGGCGAGCGCTGGGTCAGCTGCCCCGGATAGCCGGGCTCCTGCGCCGACGTCACCAGGTACGTCGCCTGCCAGCCGAACAGGCTCCAGGTCTGCCCGACGAGGACATCGACGATCGGCGTCTCCAGCTTGAGATACGCCTGCCGGATCCGCAGCACCGGCGCGGTCAGCGTGCCCTGCTCGGTGGTCGACGTCGGGCCGAAGAAGTCCGTCTCGAGCAGTGCGCTGGTCCGGATCCCGTGCTCCTCGGCCGCGGCAAACCGGATGCCGAACCGCGAATCGCGCGGGCTGAACACCATCCGGCCATGGTCGCCGCGATACGTGCCGGGCTTCTGGATAGCCGCGTTACTGCACGATTCCTGACAGCTCTCGGTGGAGTTATAGGCCATGTCGAGCTGTACGAAGCCATACACAGTGGCCATCAGTTTCGAGACTACAAGTGTGGCGGCGTCACGATTTGCGGCAAACCGGTCCAGATCCGCCATCGCCGATTCGTATTCGGCTTCCGACAGCACCCCCTTGTCGCGCAGCAGCCGGAGCGACGTCCATTCGATCCCGCGCGCCATCCCGGGCGCCGCCGATGGTGACGCGGGCTGGGCACTGGCCGTGCGCAGCCGCCCACCGGCCGCCAGCGCGGTCACGAGGACCACCGTGCAGATGGACCACAGCATCAGCCGGCGACGAAGTGCGCGAAACCTGTACATCCAAAACCTCGAGACATCCGGAATCGGGCGGAAGCGCGTCGACTGGCCGGTACGGCCTGGTGAGAGTCACTCTTTCACATTGCGACATCAGCATTCAAGCGATCTGCGCTGACAGTCGTGTTGAATGCGAAATACCGCACGTCCTGCACAGTCGATTCGAAACTCGCATTCAATCGCTGTGCTGACACCTTATCTGAATCGAGATTTGCTCGACGTTCCCGACGAGGGACTCGAGCACAAGCGGTCGGCACTAACAATCCATTCATCTGTCGACGACCGCACACGACGCGTGATTCGCGTGCGCGCGCCCCGGTGAGCGTGGCCACGCGGGCTACTTCGCACGTTCGGTTTGGCGATCTGCTTCACAGCATGGGCGCCGTTCGCTGCACCGAGGATTCGAGCGTCGGACGGCTTGCGTTTTCCACGCCGGCTGAAACGCGAACACCTCGGCGGCCGACGCTCCTGTGATGTCGGGTGAGATACCATGGTGCGATGGCTCGAGAGCGATCGAAGGAGCGCCCGTGGTGGGTCCTACCGGCGATCGTCTACGGCGCCACGATCGCGCTGTTCCTCGCGTGGTCGCCGTCGAATCGCGCGCAGTTCCCCCTCGACGATGCCTGGATCCATCGCGTCTATGCGCGATCGTTCGCATGGGGTCACGGCTTCGCCTACAACGATGCCCAGGAGGCCGGCTGCACGAGCCCGCTCTGGGCCGTGATCAGCGCGCCCGCGCAGTGGCTCGAGCCACTGTTCGGGACGACCGCCGTCGTATGGGCGGTGAAGCTCCTCGGCGCAGTGCTCGGCGCGCTCTGCGTCGCCGGCCTCTATCGCCTTGGCCGTCAGATGCTCGGGCAGCGCGCGACGACCGGGGCTGGGTCGGACGCGACGACCGGGGCTGGGCCGAGCGCAACGCCCGGCGCTGGGTCGCACGCGGCGACCGGGGCTGGGCCGCGCGCGACGACCGGGGCTGGGTCGAGCGCGACGACCGTACCGGTGTGGCCGGCGGCGGTCGCGGCGTCACTGTTCGCGTGCGAGCCGGCGCTGGCGTTCTCGGCGCTCTCGGGCATGGAGGTCGCGTTACTGCTCTGTCTGTGGCTGTGGCTCCTCGCGTCGATCCAAGCCGAGCGCTGGCGGCACGCCGCGGTGCTGCTCGGGCTCCTGCCGGTCGCGCGGCCCGAGGGCATCCTGCTCGCCGGCCTGTGCGTGATCGCGCTGGCGATCCAGCGCCGCCGCAGGATCGTCGAGCTGCTCACGCCGGTGACCGTGATCGCCGCCGCGCTGCCGACCGCGCTGTGGATCGCGTTCTGCGAGCTGGTCACGGGGCATCTCTTGCCCAACACGTTCTATCTGAAGGCGTCGAGCGAAATCGGTGCGCACACGCTCGCGACCGCCTTTCGCGTGCTCGTGCAGCATGGCTGGGGGCGTTCGATCGCTCTGCCGATCGCCGGCGCGCTGTCCCTGGCGCTGTGGTGCCACCGTAACCGCCGGCACGCCACCGTTGCCGCGCTGCTCACGCTCGGATCGCTCGCCTTCGTGATCGCCGTCGTCGGCACGCGAAGCTACCTGCCGCTCGGCTACTACTGGACGCGATGGACCGACCCGGGCGTCCTCGGCGTCGCGGCCTCCTGCGCGCTGGGGATCGCGCTCGGCATTCAAGCGCTCGCCCGCGCCATCGCGGCGCTCGATGCACGTGGGGAGCGGGCCGCGATCGCCCGGCTGACGCTCGCGATCATCGCGCTCGTGCTCATCGTCGTCGTATCGGCGCCCGGCCTGGCGAGCAGCCTCGCAGAAAGCGCCGAGCGCCTGGGCTCCGATGGCCGTGTCATCGAGCGCATGAATGTCGAGCCCGGCCGCTGGATCGCCGCGCACACGCCGCCGACCGCCGTCGTCGGCGTCAACGATGCCGGCGCGCTCCGTTACTTCGGCCAGCGCACGACGATCGATCTGATCGGGCTCAACAGCGCCGACCTCGCGTTTCAGCGCGTTCCGATGGACGCGATCGAGCAACGCATCGACTGGCTCGCGGTCTACCCGTTGCTGCTCAAGCTCCACCCGGTGTTCGCATCGTTTGCGCAGCTGCGCTGGTTCGCGATCCCGCGCGCGCAGTACACGATCTGCGACTGCCGCGGCCCGACCGAGATGTTCCTCGCGCGCCGCCCCGACGGAGGCGCGCTCGGCGCCGAGCAGCGCCAGGCCATGCGCGCCGCGCTTCGCACGCAGCCCGCGGGCACGATGGCCTGGCTCGTGGCCTCGGCCCACGACCCGGCGGCGGCCGCGCGCGCCGCAGAGCTGCGCGGCCTCTTCGCCGAGGCGGCCTGGCAGGTCCCCCCGCTCGGCCGCCTCGCAGTGCAGCCGCCGCCCGGGCTCGCCCTGCTCGTCGCCGACG
>DATIPJ010000552.1:0-5662 GCA_035472155.1 Kofleriaceae bacterium | reverse complement strand
CCGCGCCGCTACCATCGTGGCTGGCGGACCAGGCGCCGGCCTCGATGCGTTCGCCCGGCGTCGCGAGCCCGATCAATGCGCCGCGCATCGCGATCGATCCGCGCGCGCCGATCGATCAGCGCGAGATCGAGACCTCGCGCCGCGTCCCCCTGGGCTGGGAGAGCACCCCGCCGCCTCGCCGGCGCACGCCCTGGTTCGTCGGCGGTAGTATCCTCGGCGCGTCCGGAATCGTCCTCGCAGTCGCGCTCACGCGCGGCGCGCCCGGCGAGCCCAGCAGGTCCGACAAGCTCGATGAGAGCCGCGTCGTGATGACGTCCGTCGAGCCCGCGCCGGTACCCACCGCGCCGACTGCGCCAACCGCCACCGCCGAACCGCCGCCCAGCGCAGCCGGAACGAACGCGGGCGGCAGCGACGATCCGCTCGTCGTCATCGAGTCAGCATCCGATGCGGCCGCCATGCATCGGGCCACCGAACCGACCGCCCCGTCCGACAACACCGACGATGCGTCCGCGAGCAAGCGCGCCGCAACGCGCGACACGACCCAGCGCGGGCGCAAGGACGCGAAGTCCGGCGACTCGCGGACCGGCGATGCGCGGATCGGAAATGCGCGGACAGCCGATGCACGGATCGGCGGTGCGCGCACCGGCGATGCAAAGTCCGCCGATGTGCGAACCGGCGACACGAAGTCCGCCGATGCGCGGATCGCAAATGCACGGACCGGCGACGCAAAGTCCGGCGACGCGAAGGTCGGCGATGCGCGGACCGGCGATGCGAAGTCCGGCGACGCGAAGTCCGGGGACGCGAAGTCCGGCGATGCGAAAGCGACCAAGCCGGTCGCCAGGCCGCTGAAGGTCACTGGCATGACGGCCAACGAGATCTCGGAGCTCTACTCGTCCGTCGGTCGCGAGCTGAGCGCGCTTCCGGGGCCGGCGGCGCAGGATCTGTGGAGCCGGTTGCTCCTCATCAAGATCCAGGAGTTGATGGCCGCGCCGCAGGCCAAGCGCGACGAGGCCGCGCGGCAGCTGCAGCTGATCCATCAGGAAGCCGTGCTGCGAAAGCCGTGATCGCGGCGCCGTGCCGCGCGGCTACGGGAGATACGCGAGTTCGATGCAGGTCGTGGATTCGGCGTTCGCGCCGGAGTTCTTCGGCGAGATGCACACGCGGTTGTAGCCCGCCCGCAGCGTCGGGGTCGCGCTCCCGGTCTGGCCGCCGCCGATGTCGAAGCTCGAGATCGACGTCATCGCACCGGTGGCGTCGAGCACGCGCGCGTCGAACTGATCGCCGGCGGCGCCGTGGATCAAGAGCGGCGGCGTGACGTTCATCGTGGCGGGTGGGGCGGAGAGATCGAAGGCTGCGCCCGCGTGGAGCACGCCCGCCGTGATCGTCGGCGTGCCGGTCATCGCAGCCGCGTCGATCCGGATCCGGCCCACGGAGCCTTCGCCGCCGTTCGCAGTCAGCGCAGTGCCATTGCCGCGCGGTCCACCGGCCGCGGTGATGGCAGCGCCCCCCGGCAGCGAGAGCGTGCCACCCGCGCGCAGGACGATCACGCCGCCCGCGCCACCACCGGCGCCGGTGGTGCCTCCCGTGCCGTTGCCGCCGACGGCGCTGATGTCGCGATCACCAGATCGCCGCCCGCCGAGAGCTCGACGGTTCCGCCGCCGCCCCCGCCGGCGCCGGCGGCGCCGCCCCCGCCGCTGCCGTGGTTCGCCGCGAGGCCCGATCCGGCATACGCCGTGATCAACGGGTCGCCAATCCTCGAGCCGCCGAGCGTGCCGCCCCCACCGGGGGTACCGTCCAGCGCGAAGCCTGCGCCGCTGCCTCCGTCGGTCAGCGCGTTGCCCGGGTGGCCGCGTCCGGCGCCGTTCCCCTCGCCGCCCGCGGAGCCGCCCGCGAACCCGCCTGGGCCCGGCGTTGCGCCGTTCGCATCGGCGGTGATCGGGCCGACCTCGATCTTCGACACCGCGCGGACGATCGCCGGCGACTTCCCGGCGCCGCCGGTGAATGCGATCGCGCCCGCGACCTTCACGCGCGAGTACAGCTTGCCGGCGACCATCGCGGTGTCGGTCTGCACCGCGTCGAGCTCCGGCAGCATGTGGACCTGCAGCTTGTCGGCGAGCATCGCGGTCGCCGTGCCGCCGGCGCCGTCGCTCTGGCTGATCTTCACGGTCAGCGGGATCAGCATGTCGCCGAGCATCGTATCGATGGCGATCGAGACCGGGACCATCACGACGTCGCGCCCGGGCGCGATCTGCTGCGCGCCGTTGTCGACGGTGATCGCCGGCGCGCGCGGCAAGCTGGCCGGTGGCACGAGCTCCACCGTCACCGGTCCGACGAGCTGATGGCCGACCAGCACGAGCACGGCAGGCCGCGCGCCGCCGACGCCTTGCCCCTCGAGCAACACCGCCGGGCCGACGTCGAGCAGCTCGATCAGGCCTGGATTCGCGTCGGCGACATACGCATCGATCTGCGCCCCATCGGGCGCCCCATCGGGCGTCGGAGGCGCCGGCAGGTTGTTCGGGTTGTAGAGCAGCGAGCAACCGGAGAGCGCCGGCACGGCGATCAGAGCTGCCAGGGACCGAGCCATTGCCTCGATTATGCCAGCTCGTGCGCCCGGCTCACGCGCCCTACGACGCACTCACGCCAAGCGTGTCAGATGCGCACAGGGCGTCACGGCAGAAAGGCGACGTCGACGCACTTCTCGGCTTCGCTCGTCCGCGGTTTGCCGCCCTCGAGCAGGATGCAGACGCGGTTGAGCCCCTGGTGCAGGGGTGGGCTGAACACGCCCATGCCGTTGCCCGCGATCATCGTGCTCTCCCCAGGGTAGCTCATGCCTTCATTCTCGACGGAGACATCGAAGCGATCGCCTGCGGTCCCGACCACGGTCATCGTGGGATCCGTCGTGCGGAACACCCGCGTCGTCAGCATGAATGCGGGGCCGCGATGCACCGTCCGCACTCCGACAGCCACGGTGGGCGCGCTTCCGGTCTCGACATCCCAGCGCACGCGACCATCGGAGCCGGCGCCACCGCCACTCGTGCCGGAACCCGCTTGGCCGCCCTTCACCGAGATCGCGCCCGTCGCCAGCGTACCGCCGGCGCGGACCATCACCAGCCCGCCGGCACCACCGCCGCCGCCGCCGGCGAGCCCGCCGGGCTTGCCGTTACCGCCGTTGGCGGTGATGGTCCCGACCGACACGTTGCCGCCTGCGGTCAGCTCGATCGAGCCTCCGCCCGCCGCGCCGCCGCCGCCGGCCACCAGCAGCAGCGTTGCCCCGCCGCCGCCGCCGCCACCGGCCCGGTTCTCCGACAGGCCATTGAACCCGCCGCCGTAGGTCACGATCAGCTCGTCGCCAGTCCGCATTCCGCCCGCGCCCCCACCCATGCCGTTGCCCACGGCGCCGCTCGCGGCAAAGCCGCCGCCCCCGCCGCCTCCCCCTCCCACGGTGTTCGTGATCCCGGCAGCGCCGCCGATCGTGTTGCACGGGCTCGATGCCCCCGGCCCGCCGCCGCCGCAGCCGCCCGCCTCGCCGGCCACCATCGCGCCGGCGCCATCGGCGCCCGTGGCCTCGAGGTTCCCGAGCTTGATCTCCGACACCGAGTGCACGATGGCGCGGTCAGTGCCGCCGAGCTTGGGGATCGCCATCCCCGACAGATCGACCTTCGAGTACATCGGGTCGAGCATCGGCGAGTTCACCTTGCCGCCGGTCATCGGCAGCTTGGCGAGCATGTCGAGCTCGCTGTAGCCGACCAGCGTCAGCTTGCCGCTCAGCGAGCCGGTCTTGGTGCCGCCGCCGGCGTCGGGCGGCAGCGTCTGCGTCACCTTCACCGTGAGCGCGCGGCTGGCGCCCTTGCCGAGCGCCGGATCGACGTGCGCCGTGACCAGCACGGCGACCCAGTTGCCGTTCTTCGCGACCACGGGGGCACCGACCTCGAGCAGGGCGGTGCCCGAATCGGCGGTGATCTCGACGGTCGTGTTGTTATCGATGATCTGATGGCCGCCGATCACCACCAGCGCGGGGCGGCTCCCGCCGTCGCCCTGGCCCTCGTCGATCGTGCTCGGCGCGATGCGATCGAGGGCGAGCATGGTCGGATCGGCGTCGAGGATGACCTCGGCATCGGGTGGCGCGTCCGGCGGAGCGTCCGGCGGCGCATCGATCCCGGCTTCACCCGGCGGGCCCGGCAGATTGCTCGGGTTGTAGATCAGCGAACAGCCCGCGATCGCCGACGACGCGAGCGCAACAGCCAAGGCCGACCGCATCCGCGGAGTATATGTGATGGCGTCGGCGGACGGCGGGCGGTCGGTCCGCTCGTTTCACCGGTTTCTAACGCTTGTCGTCGGCATCTCGGCCGCCGGTGAGCGCCGCGGCTCGCGATCGTCGTCACAGAGGGCACGCGCATTCGAACCGTTCGTCGTGCGCTGCTCGTCGCATCGCGCGCGATCACGACGACGATCGCGTCAACGTCGACGCTCGGCGTGCGGCACTTGCACGACGCACCGTCGATGCCTCCATATGCGGCAGAACAGGGAACGCGCGCGAAGCGCTACCGAGTGTTGCGTTCTGTGAAGATGCGCGGCGCGACGGATGGCCGAAGGCACAGCCGGCGCTGGCGGGTGACGTGGGATCGGCGCGCCCGCGCTGCGCAGCCATGGGACCCGCGCTTCGTTGCACGAACAGTGTAGTCGTAGCTTTGGAGCGTGCCTGATCTTTGTGCCGCGCGCGCGACGACCTTGGCGCTTCACGACGCGGTGCGCGTCGAGGACGGGGCGAGCGGCGGAGCGCACCCTGGGATCGGCGTGGATGGTGGTGTACTCGACAGTGCGCGGATCGCTCCCGCGTGGAGGCTCGCACCGTCGAGGCGATGCTCGTCGGAGAGAACGCCGTGGGGCCGATCACCAAGCCCGAGACCGGAGATACGAGCACGGGAGGGACGGGCCGGTGCGCGATGCCGGAGCCGGGCACCGCACGCCGGAACAGGCCAACGCAAAGCCGGAACCGGGGTCCGGGGGCGCTGTGATAGTTACACCCGGATCGGGTAGCGGCGGGAGGTCGGGGTCAATTCCAATGGCAGCTGGTAACTCCAGTCTCTTGCGTCGATCTACCTAAACAGGTGATCGTCTATATGCATGGTCAGTTGCCTGCTCTGCTCGTCTCCGCGCTCGATCGGAGTGCTGTGCACTTCGCATGGTGTCGCGATCGCTTCGCCAGGCATCACCAGCGAGCAGATTTTCTCGCGGGTGCCCAACCCTCTCGCCTCGCTGATCGACGCCTGGGGCGTCGCGCACGCGATCTCCGACGGAAGTCGCATCGGACGTGATCCGCGTGTGGATGTCGCGGTGCTGCACGCATCGGTGTCCAGCGAGCATGCTTCGATGAAGCTCACGAACGGCCGCTGGTACATCGTGGACAACGCGAGCCGCAATGGAACCGAGGTCGAAGGCGCTCGGATCACCGAGCACGATCTCACCGGTGGCGCCACGATCCGACTTGGGGATGTAAAATTCTACTTCTGGCCGGATGCGCTGCCGAAAATTGAACCACCGCGCGGTTCGGGCCGGACGGCGCCCACCCGGCGCGACGAGCTGGTGTTCAGCGCCAAGGTCACCACGCCGCGCGGCCACCAGCTGGATCTGCGGCAGCGCGTGGATGGCGGCGTGCTTCGCA
>DATIPJ010000551.1:0-5963 GCA_035472155.1 Kofleriaceae bacterium | reverse complement strand
ACCGCCGCGCACTGCGTGAGCCCGGCGTCGATCGGCAGCGGCCAGCAGATCGACCTCCTGCCCGGCACGCAGCTCGCGCTGCCCGGCATCACGACCAGCAGCCGCACGTTCAATCCGGCGTGGAACATCAACAACCTCCAGGCCTGCCACGACGAGGGCATCCTCCACACGACGCAGACGCTGTCGCCGATCTGCAACCGCGGCACGCTCAACACCGGCGCCCAGGTGAAGCTCGTCGGCTACGGCAGCAACACGCACGCCAACGGCGGCGTGGGCACCAAGCGTACGGCGACCGTGAACATCGTGGCGACCAACGCAGTCCTCCTGCAGGACGGCACCTCGAACCGCCAGACCTGCCATGGCGACTCGGGCGGCCCGGCGTTCCAGAACGGCCTCGTCGTCGGCGTCACGTCGTTCGGTAGCGACCGCTCGGCGACCAACGTCTGCTTCGGCGGCGGCTTCCACTGCCGCGTCGACGCGGACGCGGCGTTCATCAACGCCAACACGAACTGAGCGACTGGAATATTCGCGGTTCCGCGCACAGTGCGGATCCGCGCGGCGCGCGGGAAGATCGGGAGCGCGGGGCGTTTCGGGGGCGAAAGGGGAGCTCATGATCGCGCCACGTCTGTTTCCGCACATCCGAGGAGCGGCCACCCTGGCCGCCGTCCTCGTCGTCCTGGTCTCATCGAAGTACGCCGCCGCGCAGGTACCCGTGCCGACGGCCGAGTTCGCGCCGTACATCGGGGTCCGGCAGATCACGAATGGCTTGCAGGGAACCCCGCCCGCCGGTGCATACATCGGACGGCGCATCGCTGTCGATCGCACCGGTGCGTTCGGCGGCCGCATCGCCGTCGCGACCAACGCGTACTCGTTCACCGCCGGGCACATCGATCTGGTGAACCCGGTCAACGGTGCGCAGACGCCGCTCGGCGGCTCTGACCTGCGGCTGCCCAACGCGATCGCGATGCCATACCCGTCGGGGAGCTTCGCCGACGCGGTCTACTACTTCCAGCAGTTCGACTTCCCGGGCAATCCAGCCGCGAGCCGCAAGGTCTACGCGCTGGGCCCCGGCGGCTCGGGCTTCGGCAACGTGCTGTCGACGACCGGCATGGACGCGGCGTCGGGCCTGGCGTTCGCGCCGCCGACGTTCGGCGCGGTGTACGGCGGACAGCTCTTCGGCTCGGACTCGGGCAACGCGCCGGGCTTCAACTCCGGCGATGGCATCCGGCGCTGGGACGCCGCCGGCAACTGGACCAACGAGGTGATGGGGCCGATCGCCAACAACCCCGACAGCTACACCGACGTCACGTTCACCGGGCCCGAGTTCAGCCCGTTCTCGAACCGCCTGGTCGCGATCAACACCACCGGCATCGGCGGCGAGAACGTCCTCATGTGGACCGAGGCCGCGCTCGTCGGTCACAGCGAGCTCGACGCCTACAACGGCCGCGAGGTGTTCGCCTCATCGCCGTCGCCGGTGTACCGCGCGACCTACGGCGCGTACGGCGCCAGGGGCTATCTGTTCGCGCACGACCAGACCACGCTGTATCGCTTTGCGTCGAACGGCGTCCGCGTCCCGTTCCTCACGGCCGTGCCGGGCTTCAACGACCTCGAGTTCGGCGCCAACCGCACGCTGTATGTCGCGGACCTCTACAGCGGGCTCTACGAGGTCAAGCCGAGCCCGACGGTGTTCGCGAGCTGGATCGCGCAGACCCGGTGCCCGGTCGTCAGCGAACTGGCCGACGTGATCCAGACCTGGCAGGTCGGTGGTGCGTGCCCCGCGGCGCCGCTGCTCTGCAAGCTGGTGCGCGAGCCGGCGTGCGGCCGCCAGTGCCTCACGTCCGATCAGCAGACGACGATCGTCAACGCGATCGCCGCGATCTGCGCCAATCCGTGCTGAGGCAATACCGTCGCTAGCGCGAGACGCGCGACCACAGGTCGGCGAGGCGCTGGGGCGAGATCGCGACCGCGGTCTTGAGCTCGGGCGCGAACACCTGGACGCGCAGCTCCTCGACGAGCCAGCCGATCTCGTCGAGGTCGTCGGCGCGTCCGCGGGCGCACAGCTCGTCGCGCCGGCTCAGGTAAGTCTGCCAGAACGGGACGACCTGCACGGCCTTCTGCTGATCCTTCTGCGGATCGTGCGACTGGCGCTGCAGACGGATCTGGATCGCCTTGAGATAGCGCGCGAGGTGGCCGAGGCGGTGGAGCGGCATCGTGCGCATCACATCGGGGGGCGCGAGGTGGGCGAGCTGGCTCTGAACATCGTCGAGCACGGCGCGCGGCACGCCGGGCTTTCCGGCCAGCGCCTTCTGCGCCGCGCGGACCTTGGTGAGCTCGGCGGCGAGCTCGACCGCGAGCAGGCCGAGCTGGGCGAGCGCGCCCGGCAGCGCGTCGCGACCTTCGGCGAGCCGCTGGTCGAATGCGGCGCGCGTGCGCGGGACGGCGTCGGGCTCGGTCAGGCGGAACACCTCGTCGAGCGCGCGCAGCACGATCTGGCGGCGCGGTGGCGGCGCGCCGGCCGCGGCGAGCGGGCCGCTCGCGACGGTGGCCGGCAGCTGGGCCTCGAGCTTGCCGAGCGTGGTGCGCAGCTGGAGCAGGAGCAGCCGGCGCAGGCCCTCGCGGGTGGCGTCGGCCGCGGCGGGGGCGGACTCGAGCAGGCGCAGATCGACCGCCGTCTCGGCGTCGACGAGCGCGGGGTACGCGAGCAGCCGGCGGCCGCCGACATCGACGGTGACCGACGCCGGGAGCTCGCCGAAGTCCCACGACGTGAGCCCGCTGCGCTCGTGCTGCTCACGCGGCGCCGCGGCCCATAGCTGCTTGGCGCGCTGGCCGAGCGTGCGCTGCAGCTCGCCGAGATCGCGGCCCTGGCCGAGGACCTTGTCGCGCTCGTCCACGACGCGGAACGAGAACCCGAGGTACGCGGGGAGCGCGCGCAGATCCCAGGCGTCGCGCGGCACGCGCTCGCCGGTGCGCTCGAGGACGGCGCGCTCGAGCGCAGGGAGCAGCGGCCCGTCGAACGGCCGCAGCCGCGCGGCCAGATCGCGCGCGAGCTCGTCGATCTCGCTGGACGCTCCGAGCGCCTTGCGCACCGACTTGGGCAGCGCCTCGAGGAGCGCGCGCAGCTTGGCCTCGTGCCAGCCCGGGATGGTCCACGCCAGCGCGTCGGGATCGAGCTGCGGCAACACGGCGAGCGGCACGGTGACCGTCGCGCCGTCGTCGTCCTCGGCCGGATCGAAGCGGTAGCTGAGCGGCAGCACCGCGCCGCGCACCGCGAGCTGATCCGGGTAGCGTTCGGGCGACAGCTCGTCGGTCTCGTCGAGCAGGATGTCGGCGAGCGAGAGCTCGAGCGAGGCGCCCTGGCGCTCGACGCGCAGCCAGTCCTCGAACGTCTTGCCGCTGAACACGGTCTCGGGGATGCGGCGCTCGAAGAATTCGGCGAGCTGGTACTCGTCGGCGAGCATGTCGCTCTTGCGCGCCTTGTCGTGCAGCCGATGCACCTCGTCGAGCAGCCGGCGATTGTGCTCCATGAAGTCCATGAGGCCGCTGGATGCGCCCCGGGGTGCGTACTCGTGGCGGACCAGCGCATGGGTGATGAACATCGAGCGGCACAGCGCCGGATCGATGCGCGCGTAAGCGACCTTGCGATCCTTGACGATCGGCAGGCCGTAGAGCGTCACCTGCTCCTTGGCCATGACCTGGCCCTGCTTCTGCTCCCAGTGCGGATCGCCGTGGCTTCGCCGGCACAGCGCGCCGCCGGCCGCCTCGAGCCACACCGGGTCGATGCGCGCGACGCAGCGCGCGAACAGCTGCGAGGTCTCGACCAGCTCGGCCGCCATCACCCAGGGCGGCGGCTTCCTGGCGAGCGCCGACGACGGATGGATCACGAAGCGGATCTGGCGCGCGCCGATGTAGACCCGCGCCTCGGGGTTCCACATGCCGATCTTGCTGAGCAGCCCGGGCAACAGCGCGCGGTGCAGCTGCTCGCCCGACGCCGGCTGATCGTTGGGCGCGAACCGGAGCTCGCGCATCACGCGCACCAGCTGCTCGTGGATGTCGTCCCACTCGCGCATGCGGTTGTACGACAGGAAGCTGTCGCGACAGAGCTTCTGGAGCTGGCGGCGCGAGCTCTGCGCGCGCGCCTCCTGCCAGAACGCCCACAGCTTCAGATAGCCGACGAAGTCGGTCCCCTCCTCGCGGAACTTGCGGTGGGCCTCGTCGGCGCGCTGCTGCGCCGCGAGCGGGCGCTCGCGCGGGTCCTGGAGCCCGAGCGCGGCGGCGATGATCAGCACCTCGCGCAGCGCGCCCTCGTCGCGCCCGCCGAGGATCATGCGGCCGAGCCGCGGGTCGACCGGCAGCCGCCCGAGCTGCTCGCCGATCGCGGTCAGCCGGCCGTCGTCATCGATCGCGCCCAGCTCCTCGAGCACGCGGTAGCCCTCGGCGATCGCCCGCGGCTGCGGCGGATCGAGGAACGGAAAGTGCTCGATGTCGCCCAGGCGGAGCGCCTTCATGCGCAGGATGACGCCATCGAGGCTGACCCGCTTGATCTCGGGATCGGTGTGCTCCGGCCGGGTCTCGAAGTCCTGCTCCTCGTAGAGCCGGAAGCAGATGCCGCTCGCGGTGCGCCCGCAGCGGCCCTTGCGCTGGTTGGCGCTCGCCTTGGAGATCGGCTCGATGAGCAGCTGCGAGACGCCCGTGCGCACGCTGTAGCGGTTGACGCGCGCGACCCCGGCATCGACGACGTACACGATGCCGGGGATGGTCAGCGATGTCTCGGCGACGTTGGTCGCCAGCACGACGCGGCGCTGCGGCAGGCGCTGAAACACGCGCTGCTGCTCGGCGGCCGAGAGCCGCGCATACAGCGGCAGCACGACGGTGTGAGGCAGCGCGCGCTTCTCGATCTCGCCCATCGTCTCGCGGATCTCGCGCTCGCCGGGCAGGAACACCAGCATGTCATTGCGCGGATCCATCTCGGCGATCTCGTTGACCGTGTTGGCGACCGCGTCGGCGAGGTCGCCCTCGTCGTCGCGCGGCGGTCGATACAGCACGTCGACCGGGTAGGTCCGCCCCGAGACCTCGATCACCGGCGCGCCGCCGAAGAACGCGGAGAACCGCTCGGTCTCGAGCGTGGCCGAGCTGACGATGATGCGCAGATCGGGGCGGCGCGGCAGCAGTCGCTTGAGGAAGCCGAGCAGGAAGTCGATGTTGAGGCTGCGCTCGTGGGCCTCATCGACGATGATCGTGTCGTAGCCGCGCAGCAACGGGTCGCTCTGGATCTCGGCGAGCAAGATCCCGTCGGTCATGAACTTGATGTACGAGGTGCGCTTGATCTTGTCGTTGAAGCGCACCTTGTAGCCCACCACCTCGCCGAGCGGGGTGTCGAGCTCCTGCGCAACGCGCGACGCGACGCTGGTCGCTGCGATCCGGCGCGGCTGCGTGCAGCCGATCTGGCCCCTGGTGCCGCGGCCCATCGCCAGGCACATCTTGGGCAGCTGCGTGGTCTTCCCCGAGCCGGTCTCGCCCGCGATGATGATGACCTGGTGGGCGTCGATCGCATTGACGATGTCGACCACGCGCGCCGTGATCGGGAGCTCCGACGGAAACGAGACGCGCTCGCTCAGCGTGAGCCCGGGGCGCAGCACCGCGGGGGGCGGAGGGCCGTCAGCGCCCACGGGATCCGGGGCAGGAGACTCGGGAGGACGGTCCATGGCTGCCCGGCGGCGGGCAGCGCGTACCTTAGCGGCAGACCTCCGGCGCGCCTAGCTGCAGGGGCCCACGGACCACTGCACGACGGCCGGGCCCGGGTCGCTGGCATCGACGCCGGTCACGCACTGGCCCGCGGTGGCCGCGAAGCCATGGCCCGAGGGATCGGTCTCGAGGCGATAGGTGCCGTCGGTGACCTCGAGCCGCTCCGTCGCGCTGGTCGTGCGCACCATGCCGTCGAGCAAGACGCGCGTCGTATCGTAGAG
>DATIPJ010000550.1:0-5376 GCA_035472155.1 Kofleriaceae bacterium | reverse complement strand
CCGGTCTCGCCGAGCAGCAGCACGCTGATGTTGCCCGCGGCGACGCACTCCGCGAGCCGCTGCAGGTCCTGCATCTTGCCGCTCGCCGACTCGGGCGCCCGCGCCGGCGTTCGCTCCGCGCTGCGGCCCACGGTGATCTCGTCGAGCGCGCGCGCGAGCAGCGCGTGGGCGCTCGTGCCGTCGCGCGGATACACCGCCACCCCGGTGCGCAGCGCGGTGCCATGGCGCGCCGCCGCGCTCGCCAGCTTGCGCGCCAGCCGCTCCGCCGCCGCCGCGTCGATGTCGAGCACGAGCACCTCGAAGCTGCCCGGGGCGTACGCGCCGAGGACATCTTCGTCGCCGAGCACGCCGAGCACGCCGTCGCGCACCGCATCGTCGGCCAGCCCTTGCGCGGCGACCTGCAGCACCGCGAACCGCCCGCCGGTGCGCCCCGCGCGCACGCACTCCTCCTCGAGCCGGCCCTCGAAGTAATCGTGGCTCCACACCCGCCGCGTCGTCGCCGCGCGCGGCCGCGGCTGCACGACGAGTAGCACCGACCCGAGGTCCACGACCTCGCCGGGCTGGATCTCGATCGGCACGCGCGGCACGAGCGGTCGCCCGCGCAGCCGCGTGCCGTTGGCGCTCCCCAGGTCCTCGATCGTGATCGGCGTGCCGAGCCGCAGCACCGCATGCTCGCGCGACACCGACGGATGGTCGACCCGCACGTCGGCGTCCGACGCACGCCCGATCACCAGCTCGCCCGCCGCCGGCAGCGGCTGCGAGACGAACAGCGACTCGCCGGTCACGATCAGGTTGAGCCGGACCCCATCGGGATCGAACCGCGGCTGCTTCGAGGTCGAGCGCGACAACGTGCGTGTCATGGCGACTTGCGTCCGATCACGTAGTGGGTCCCCTGGTCCTCGCGGATGTCAAACCGGCCGGCGAGCCGGGCCGCGGTCGTCGCATCCACCCGCACCACCCCGGGGGGCAGCGCAGCGCCCCCGAAGATCCGCTGCAGGTCAGCGAGCTCGAGCTCGCCCGCGCCCGTGTCGAGCAGTACGCCGAGCGGCGCCGCCGGTGCGTGCGCATCGCTCGGGCCGACCAGCACGACCGGCGCCGGATCGAGCCCCCGCGCAAGCGCGATCGCGCAGTCCGCGGCCACCGCAACATCGTCGACGACCAAGACGATCGTGTCGTTCACCAGCCGGTGCGCCCGCGCCCCGAACCGGGCGACGAGCGGCTCGACATCGGCGGTGACCTCGGTCGCCTGCACGAAGATCACGTGCGCGGCCACCGGCAGCCGCTCGGTGTCGACCGTCGTCGGCGCTTCCTCGGATCCCGCGCGGCGGCGGGCCGGCGCACGCGGCGCCTCGACCGCAGCGAGCTCGCTCGCAACCGCGGCCGCATCGCGCGGGCGGTCATCGCGCCGCTTGGCCAGCATGCGCGCGACGATGCGCTCGAGCCCGGCCGGCACATCGGGCATCACGTCGCGCAGCGCGGGCGGGTCACACAGCACGATGCGCGCCATCACGCCGCCGACATTGCGCCCGCCGAACGCCGGCACGCCGCTGACGCACTCGTACAGCACGCAGCCGAGCGCAAACACGTCGCTGCGGGCATCGATCTCGCGCTCGCCGCGCGCCTGCTCGGGCGCCATGTAGCCGGGCGTCCCGACGACAACCCCGGTCTCGGTCAGCCGCGCATCGCCCGACGCGCGCCGCACCAGCCCGAAGTCGATGACTTTCGGCCGCCGCAGGTCGCCGCCCTCGAGCAAGATGTTCTCGGGCTTCACGTCGCGGTGCACCAGCCCGCGCGCGTGCGCCGCCCCGAGCGCCTCGGCGACCCGGCGCGCAACCGCAACTGCATCCGCTGGCGTTAGCCCCACGCGCGCGTGGTGCTCGGCGAGCGTCGTGCCATCGACCCATTCCATCACGAGAAACGAGGACCCTTCATGCGCCACGCCGTGCGTCACGTAGCGAACGACCCCTGGATGGTCCAGCGTCGCCAGAATGGACGCTTCGCGCTCGAACCGCGCGACGTTATCGACGGCGCCCGGCCGCAGAACCTTGATCGCGATCGTCTGATCGAAATCTAGATCAAAACCTCGATAGACCACGCCCATACCGCCCTCAGCGACCTTCGCGTCGATGCGGAAACGTCCCAGCAATCGATCTTCGAGCCGCAGCATGCCCATCGCGCGCCGGTTGACTGCAATCGACGTGCGATGTCGTAGGCTATCGAAATTGCGCCGCGAGCGGGGACTAAATTGCGCCGCCGGCGGCTCAATACGCGCCTACCGGGGCTCATCAAGTGCCGGGGAACGACCCACTATCGCTCTCCGTAACAAGCGTCTACCGTGGAAAGAAGCATGCGCGTTGCCCGTGGCATCCGCCGTGCTTGAGGTGCCTCGCATGAAGAAAATCCTGTCGAAGAAGCTGCAGCTCCGCAGTACCACGATCGCGATCCTGACCGGACCCAATCTCGGGCGCGTGATCGGCGGGGCCACCGGGCCGACCGAGGGCGCTGGTATCACGTCGAGGGTAGACGAGGGCGGTCATGTGCTCTGCCAGACGGTGCTCAGTGACGGACTAGGGTGCACGACCCAGGTCACCGTGAAGGGACCAGGGGGCGCGGGCGAGGACACCATCCCGTAGGACCAAGGGCAACGCCCTGACAATCTCGCTGGCGCGCGGGAGCGACACGCCGGAATCGACATTCCAGATGTACACCCGACTGCCGCTGCGCCCTGCAAGCACAGATCGATCGAGGCTGATGTCGGCCTCCTCGACAGGCTCAGGGTGTACGAATGAGTCGATCGGCGATTGCGTCGCGAGGTCCCAGATCCGGATCGTCGCATCGAGCGAGGTCGTGACGAGCAGACCTGGGGGGCCGAACATCACGGATGTCAGCAGGCCCTGGTGGCCTTCGAAGTGCCCGGCGGCTGTGCCGTCCGACGTCCACACGTTGGCGAGCTGGCGACTGGCGGTGGCAATGCGCTCGCCGGTCCGATCGAAAGCAACCCCTGGACAGTTGCTTCCGAGCTGGAGCGTCCGGATCCGCTCTCCACTCGCCGAAACCCAGATCATCGCGGTGCCATCGGTACTGCACGTCGCGACGCGCGTGCCGTCGGGAGACCATGCAGTCGCAAAGATCGCCTGCCTGTGCCCGGTCAATGTGGCGAGCAGCTGACCGCTTGCAATGTCCCAGATCCGGGCGTCGTTATCCTCGTGGCCGGTGACCACGCGGCGCCCCTCTGGACCCATCGCGACCGTGAGGATCTGCGGTGCCCCCGCGGGGGCGAGCTCGCGCAGCGGTCGCGCGCTCGCCGCATCCCAGACCTGAGCGCGACCGTCCGCGCCGCCGGTGATCACGGTCGTACCATCCGGCGTGACGGCCGCGATACACGCCGCCGAGCTGGCGATGACCGCCAGCGGAGTGCCATCGCGCGTCGACCACGCGCGGACGGCCCCATGATCGCCGCACGCCACCACCTCGGCGCCGTCGCGCCGCAGCGCCACCGAGGTGACCGACTCGCCGACATCGAGCACCACGCGCCGTGCATCGTTGCGGCTGTCCCAGACCGATGCCCCAGCCGCACCTCCGACGGCGATGCGGCCCCCGTCGCGCGAGAACGCGACCCATTCGATCGCCTCGATGCTGGGGATCAACGCCAGGGGCTGGCCAGTGCTGGCGTCCCACAGCCGGCAGGTGCCGTCTTTGCTCGACGACGCGAGACGAAGACCGTCCGGTGAGAATGCGACTGACGTGACGCTGCTGGCGTGGCCACGCAGTGCTGCGAGTCGCTGCCGGTGCTCGATGTCCCAGACCTGGGCATCGGACCCGCCGGCCACGGCGAGCCGCCGCCCGTCGCCGCTGAACGTCATGCGCCGGATCGACTGCTGGGTGTCGACCGCCGCGACCAGCGCGCCGGATGCATCATGGATCTGCACGGCGCCGTCGCCGCTCGCCGTGGCGAGCCGATTCTGGCGGTCGGCAGCGATCGCCGTCACTGGCGCGGCGTGCGCACCGACGCGGCCGCGCGCCTGCCCGCTCGCCGCGTCCCAGCGGGTCACGGACTGCGCATCGCTCCGGGCATAGAGAGTAGGGCCAACGAAGATGGCGTCGCGGATGTGCGCGCCGGGGTCGCGCAGGATCGCGACCAGCGACCCGGTGGCGGCGTCCCACAGCCGCGCCGTTGCGTCGGCGCTCGTCGTGACCACGCGCGTGCCATCCGGACTGAACCGCGCCAGCCAGACCCAGTCGGCATGACCGGCAAGCACCGCGATCGAGCGGCCGGTGCGCGCATCCCAGATCCGCGCGGTCTTGTCCTCTCCCGCGGTGACGACGCGAGTACCCGTGGAATCGATATCGACCGAGAACACCCGAAAGCCCTGGTGGCCGCGCAAGGTCGCGAGCAAGCGGCCGGTGGCCGCGCTCCACACCCGCGCGGTCTGGTCCTCGGCCGCCGTGACGATGAGCTCGCCGTCGGAGCTGTACCTCCCATCGATCACGGCCCGGGTGTGCCCCGCGAGGGTCAGCCGCTTCTTGTCGAGGAGCGCGATCGCGCGCCCGAGCAGGTAGCGCAGCGCCTCGCTGTGGCCGCCCTCGCGAGCAGCGGCATCGAGGTAGAGCGCGGCGCGGATCGGATCACCGGCGAGCAGGTACTGGCGGCCGTGCTCCTGATCGAGCGCGATGACCTGGGCGCGCGACTGGCGATCGCTCTCCTCGGCGTCGCGCAATGCGCCCTCCTTGATCGAGTTGACCTTGAGCAGCACGACAATGCCGATGGCGAGCACCGCGAACGCAGTCGCGATGAGCGAGCGCCGGATGCGGCGGCCGCGGGCGCTGGCCTCGACGCTGGCGCGGCCGAAGGCGGCATCGAGGTCGGTGAGCGGGCCGGGGTGACGCGCGCGCCAGCGGGTGAAGTCGAGCAGGGCGTCGCCGCGCCAGAGCATGCCCGAGGGGCGGCCGCGCTCGTCCCACTGGCGGGCGGCGGCGCGGAGCAGCTCGCGCAGGCGGGCGCCGTCGTCGTCCTCGCGGCGCCACTGGGCGAGGCGCGGCCAGGCGCCCAGGAGCGCTTCGTGGACGATCTCGATCGTGTCGCCGGTCTCGTCGTCGGAGGCGACCAGGAGGCGCGCGCCGACCAGCTTCTCGACGACCGAGTCGGCGCGGGCGTCGTCGCCGAGCAGCTGGCGCAGCTCGTTGCGCTCGAGGACGGCGCGGGTGTTCTCCGTCGTGACCAGGTGGCGGAAGGCTTCGCGGGTGAGGCGGCGCTCGTCGGCGGTCATGGCGGCGAGGGTCTGCTCGGCGTGGCGGGCGAAGGCACCGGCGACGCCGCCGAGCGAGCGATAGACGCCGCGCGTGAGCTGGCGGAAGTGGCGGTCGCGCTGCTCCCAG
>DATIPJ010000549.1:0-5336 GCA_035472155.1 Kofleriaceae bacterium | reverse complement strand
GCCGACCAGGCCGCGCGCGAACGCGGCGTCGGGCACCTCGTCGAGGCGCGTCGCCCAGCCGGCGAGCGGCGCTGCGAGCACCAGGGCGGTCATGGACCTCCCCGTCGGTTGCCCTGCGATCGGCCACGGTCGTCCCTCCGGCCCAGGGCCGCGCGCAGGTTGCCGCCCGCGCCGGCCAGCGCCGCATCGATCTCGGCGGCGGGAAACCCGGCGAGTGCGAGCACCGCCCGCTTGACGTCGCCGTGCCGCTCGAGCGCATCCGCAGCGGCCGCCGGATCGACCTGCGCGATCGACGCCACGATCGCGGTCCGCCGCTGGCGCAGCTTGGCGTTGGCCGGCCGGACCTCGATCATCAGGTTGTCGAACACCGCGCCGAGCCCGATCATCACCGCCGTCGAGAACAGGTTGAGCAGCAGCTTCTGCGCCGTGCCTGCAGCGAGCCGGGTCGAGCCGGCGATGACCTCGGCGCCGGTCGCGACCACCACGGCATGGTCCGCCGCGCGCACGAGCGCCGATTCCGCGCGGCTCGCGATGCCGACCGTCATCGCGCCTCGCTGGCGCGCCTCCTCGATCACCGCGATCGTGTACGCGCTGCCGCCGCTCGCCGAGATTCCAACCACGACGTCCGATGTCTGAAAGCTCGCCGCGCGGGCACGGGCGCGGCCGCCGGTGGCATCATCCTCGGCGGTCGGATCCGGCCCGCGCTGCAGGTCGAGCCCGCCGGCAAGGAACACCGCGAGGCGCGCGTCGGGCCAGTCGAACGTGGCCCCGAGGTCGAGCGCGTCGAGCGCCGCGACCATGCCGGAGGACCCCGCCCCCACATAGACCAACCGGCCGGTGGTTCCGGCCAACCGCTCGACGGCGCCATCGACCGCGCGCTGGAGTGCTGGCAGGGCCGCGAGGCAGGCCGCAACGGCGCGCGACTGGCTGCTCCACAGCGCCAGGAGGATCTCGGCGGTGCGCCAGGTGTCGAGACCGCGATACCGTCGGGCCGCGTCCTCGGTGTCCTGCGCCTTGTCGTCGCCGATTGGTATCATATTGGACTGCTCTAGAATACCAATCTAGTCCGAACGTTCAAGCAAAAATGACCGAATCTGTGTCAGGACATGAGAATCGACCGCTTATCGCCGGAAAGTGTATGTTATCTAGCGACGCGGATTCGTAGAGCAAGTAGGTACAACCTGCCTGACCAGCTTCGGCTTGCCCGAGTGGTCACTCATTGGTATCATCTGGGCGTGGATCGACAACCGGGGAGCCAGGCGTGAGCGACGCGGCTCGTTTCGACAAGGACGCCCTGTCCAGCCAGCTGCCGCTTCCGCTCTATCTGCAGCTCGCGCGCTATGTGCGGAGCCTCATCGTCGGCGGAAAGCTCGGCCACCGCGACGCGCTTCCGAGCGAGCGCGAGCTCGCCGAGCAGTTCGCAGTGTCGCGGGTGACCGTGCGAAAAGCGCTGCGCGAGCTGTCCGAGGAGGGGCTCCTCGAGCAGATCCAGGGCGCGGGCACGTTCGTCAACCGCGCGCCGCACGTCGAGCAGCGGCTCTCGACGCTGACCAGCTTCTCCGAGGACATGGCGTCGCGCGGCCTGGTCGCCGGCTCGCTGTGGCTGCACAAGACGATCTCGGTCGCGACCCCCGAGGAGGCGCTCGCGCTCGGCCTGTCGCCCGGCGCGACGGTCAGCCGCATGCAGCGCTTGCGCACCGCGAACGGCGCGCCGATGGCGCTCGAGCTCGCCGCGATCCCGACGGTGTTCCTGCCCGATCCACAGAGCATCGAGGGCTCGCTCTACGACACGCTGCGCAGCCGCGGCTATCCGCCGTTCCGCGCCCTGCAGCGGCTGACCGCGATCCGGCTCACCGCCGAGCACGCGGCGCAGCTCGACGTCTCCGAGGGCGCGGCCGCGCTCTACGTCGAGCGCCGCACGATGCTCGAGGACGGCACCCCGCTCGAGTTCGTGCGCTCGCAGTACCGCGGCGACGCCTACGACTTCATCGTCGAGCTCAGCCTCGGCGGTGGGCGGCTGCAGGACGGCTCGCGATGACCGTCGCCGCGCCGTCTGCCCTGGCGCGCGAGGCGTCGCAGGCGGCCGCGGCCGCGCGGCATCAGATCGCGCGCTGCGCCGACGGGTTCGCCGAGCTCGGCGAGCGCCTGCGCCGGCGGCCGCCGCGCTTCGTCGCGACGTGCGCGCGCGGCAGCTCCGATCACGCCGCCAGCTACGGCAAGTACCTCATCGAGACCGAGCTCGGGCGCGCCGTCGCCTCGGTCGGCCCGAGCATCGCATCGGTCTACGGCCACTCGCTCGAGCTCGCCGACGCGCTGTTCGTGGCGGTGTCGCAATCGGGCAAGAGCCCCGACCTCCTGCGGCTGACCGAGGCCGCCCGCAAGAGCGGCGCGCTCGTCGTCGGCTTCATCAATGACGAGCGATCGCCGCTCGGCGCGCTGTGCGACGTGGTGCTGCCACTGTGCGCCGGCACCGAGACATCGGTCGCCGCGACCAAGTCGTACCTCCTGTCGTGCCTGGCGTTCCTCCAGCTCGTCGCGCACTGGAGCCGCGACCCCTCGCTGGCCGACGCGGTGGCCGAGCTACCCGCCGCGCTCGAGCGCGCGAGCCGGCTCGACTGGTGGCCGGCGCTCGCGCCGCTCGTCGACGCGACCAGCCTCTACGCGATCGGCCGCGGCACGGGCCTGGGCGCCGCGCTCGAGATCGCCCTCAAGCTCAAGGAGACCTGCCGGCTGCACGCCGAGGCGTTCAGCGCCGCCGAGGTCCTGCACGGTCCGCTCGCGCTCGTCGGGCGCGGCTTCCCGGTGCTCGCGGTCGGCCAGGAGGACGACTCGGCCGCCTCCACGCGCAGCGCGGTGGCCCGCCTCGTCGAGCTCGGTGCGCGCGTGCGCTCCACGCTCGACGTCCCGGGCACCGAGCCCCTGCCCGTGCTCGCCCACGTCCCCGCCGCGATCGCTCCGCTGTGCCAGGTCCAGAGCTTCTACATGGCGGTGCACCGGCTCGCCGTCGCGCGCCACCTCGACCCCGATGCGCCGGCCCACCTGCGCAAGGTGACGGAGACCGTGTGATGCGGGTCCTGTCCGGCGCACGGCTGTTCACCGGCGAGCGCATCGTCGAAGGCCAGGCCGTCATCCTCGACGGCGAGCGGATCTCCGCGGTCGTGCCGGCCAAAGACGCGCCGCACGGCGACCGCCTGCCTCCCGACGCGCTGCTCGTCCCCGGCTTTCTCGATCTACAAGTGAACGGCAGCGGCGGCGTGCTGTTCAACGACACGCCGACCCAGGAAGCCGCGCTCACCATCGCCGCGGTCGCGCGCCGCACCGGCACCACCGGCGTCATGCCGACGCTGATGACCGACGAGAAGCCCAAGATGCAGCGCGCGTGCGAAGCCGTCGCCGCGGCCCGCGCGCGCACCGCCGGCGTGCTCGGCATCCACCTCGAGGGCCCGTTCCTCAGCCCCGAGCGCCCGGGCGTGCACGCGCCGCGCTGGATGCGCCGCCCCGACGCGGGCGACATCGAGCTCCTGGTCGCGATCGCCGCCGGGCGCATGGGTGACTGCGGGCGGCTGATCCTCACGCTCGCCCCCGAGTCCGTCGACGATCGCGACATCGCGCGGCTCGCGGCCGCCGGCATCGCGCTCTCCGCCGGCCACACCGCCGCCAGCGCCGAGCGCACCCAGCAGGCGCTCGCAGCCGGCGTGCGCGGCTTCACGCACCTGTTCAACGCAATGCCGCCGGTGATCAACCGCCAGCCCGGGCCGGTGACGGCCGCGCTCTCCGACCGCAACGCCTGGTGCAGCATCATCGCCGACGGCCTGCACGTCGATCCCGCGCTCCTGCGCCTGCTCGTGCAGGTCAAGCCACCGGGCAAGGTCTTCCTCGTCACCGATGCGATGCCGCCGAGCGGAACCGCGGCGACCTCGTTCCTGCTGTTCGGCAAGAAGGTCCTGCGCAAGGAGGGCCGCCTGGTCACCGAGGACGGCACGCTCGCCGGCGCCGACATCGACATGGCCACCTCCGTCCGCAACGCGGTCCACCTGCTGAACCTGCCGCTCGAGGAGAGCCTCCGCATGGCCTCCCTCTACCCCGCCGCGTTCATCGGACTCGACGATCAGCTCGGCCGCGCGGCCCCCGGCTACCGCGCCGACCTCGCGCTACTCAGCCCCGACCTCAGCGTGCTCGCCACCTGGGTCTCCGGCGACGAGCTCTGGAACAGCTGACCCGGAGGCGCGAGCCACAGAGGGGCCCTGCCTCCGCCGGGAACGCTCGTCCGCGTTCTCGCCGCGCCATCGGGGCCCCGGCGCCTAGAACCACCATTCGGTGCGCACGCCGAGGAAGTGGGCGACCTTGGTCGGCCCGATGGTCTGCGTGTATGGCGACATTCGCTGATCGACCGCCGCCTGGTTGTAGAAGCCGATCGTGTAGATGAGCCGCATCTCGGGGCGCGCCCACGGGCTGCGCTCGCCGCTGGGGACCACGGTCGGCGCGATCGACAGCTTCACCGCGGTGCCCGTGGCGCGGCCCTCGTCCTTGCGCGCCTGGAACGTGGCCTCGCCGAGCACGTGCAGCTGATCGGACACGTAGGAGGTCGCGCGCGCGCCGAACGAGTAATCGAGTCGGTTGTTGGGCACCGCCGTCACCGCCGCGGGGTCGACCGGGTCCGCCGGCGGCGGCACGTAGTCGGTGCTGCCGCGGCTGTAGTGCGCCGTGGCGTAGCCGTTGATCGAGACCAGATCTTCGAGGTTCCACATGAAGTGCTCGACGAGCTCGAGGCCATAGGCGCCGCTGTACGTGCCGTCGGTGCCGGGCTGGCCGAAGGTCTGGTAGGTGGACCCGCCGCTCTCGGCGCCGTTGGCGATCCCGTTGCCGACGCGCGCGGAGGCGTCGCTGAAGTTGTTGTTGCCGAGGTCGAGGTGGACCTTGACGCCGCCGACCGCGCCGTAGTCGGTCGGGTTGACGCTGGACGCGGCCTTGCGCGTCTCATCGCGCGAGTGCGGCACGACGTGAAATTCGCCGAGGCCCTGGACGTAGGTCGTGCCCTGGCCGAACGGGACCTTGTACTGGCCGATGAACATCGTGCGCTCGCGCTGGACGACCGCGGGCGAGGCCGGCGCCGGCATGCCGGCGTTGAGGTCGGTCGCGAAGAAGCTCGACGCGCCGGTCTGGGTCAACACCGCGACATCGAGCCCGCCGTAATAGGCACCCACGCCCTGCCCCGGCAGGCTGTTGAAATAGAAATAATCGCAGATGTGGATATCGTTCTTTCGATACAGATTCGAACCGATCCACAGATTGAGGCCGGGCGTGAGGACGTTGTTGGCCTCGATGAACGCCTGCAG
>DATIPJ010000548.1:0-18470 GCA_035472155.1 Kofleriaceae bacterium | reverse complement strand
GCCCCGTGCACCGCTCGGGCACAAGGCTCCTCCGAAGCGTCCGCCACCGGCGCTCGACAAAGACAAGGAGCTCGATCTCGATCTCGATGGCGATGGCATTCCCGATCGCCGGAAGTAGCGCTGTCGGTGACTACGTGCGCGGCGCGCGCACCGGTGTCCAGCGCTCGTGGCGCCGGGCGATGCGCTGCTCGGCGGTCTCACCGTCGTACGACCGCATCTGCGGCGACGGCAGCGCAAGGCCGCGGTCGAGCAGCGCGTGCGTGTTGATGATGCCGAACTGTGGCTCCCCGGTGACCGCGGCGAGGTAGACGCCGCATGTGCGGCAGACCCAGAAGTCCGCGGTCTTCAGGCCGAACCGGTAGCGGCTCAGCTGCGCCGGATCGCGGACGAGCAGCTCGAGCGCGCCCGCCGGGTCCGACGTCGTCGCGGCTGCGTGGGTGCGGCAGAACCGGCAGCCGCATGCGCGCACGGTCCACGCCTCGGGTGCCAGCGCTGTCTCGTAGGCGAAGCCGATCGCCTCGCAATGGCACGCGCCGCGGTAGAGCATGCTGCGTTGTAGCGCGTTGTTTTCCGGGTGGCTCTCACGCGGCTCACGTGCGGGTGCGCGGCTTCGAGCCCAGCGCATCGCTGCCGGTCTTCGCGGCAGGTGCGCCTCCCTCGGGCCCCGGCGCGGGCCCTTTGCCGGCGCGCTGGTCGGCGGGCTTGCTCGCGCGCGTGAGGTTGTTGGCGGTCGTCACCAGCGCGACGTGCGAGAACGCCTGCGGGAAGTTGCCGACCAGGCGCTGTGCCCGCACCTCGAACTGCTCGGCCAGGAGGCCGACGTCGTTGCGCAGGCCGAGCAGGCGGTCGAACAGCCGGCGCGCTTCATCGGTGCGGCCGAGCAGGATCATCGCGTCGGCGAGCCAGAAGCTGCACGCCAGGAACGCGCCCTCGCCGTGCGCGAGCCCGGTCTCGACCTCCGCCGGATCGTGGCGCATCACCAGCCCATCGGCGACGAGCCGCTGCTCGATCGCGCGCACGGTGCCGATGATGCGCGGGTCGTGGCACGGCAGGAAGCCCGTCGTGGGCAGGAGCAGCAGGCTGCCGTCGAGCCACTTCGAGCCGTAGGACTGCACGAAGCTGCCGAGCTCGGCGTCGTACGCCTTCGCGCAGATCTCGGCGTGGATCTCGGCGGCGATCGCGCGCCAGTGCCCCACCGGACCCTCGAGGCGCGCCTCCTCGGCGAGCTTGATGCCGCGATCGAACGCCACCCACGCCATCACCTTGCTGAGCGTGTAGTGCCGCGGCTCTCCGCGGCTCTCCCAGATGCTGCGATCGGGCTGGCGCCAGATCTTCTCGAGGTGCTGGAGCCAGACCTTCTGCAGCGACCACGCCTCCGCACTGCCGGCGACGCCGCCGCGATGCGCCTGGTACAGCGCGTCCATCACCTCGCCGTAGACGTCGAGCTGTAGCTGGCCGTGCGCGGCGTTGCCGATCCGCACCGGGCGCGCGCCTTCGTAGCCGGGCAGCCACTCGAGCTCCAGCTCGGGCAGGCGATGCTCGCCGGCCACGCCGTACATGATCTGCGCCTGCGCCGGCGCGCCGGCCACCGCGCGCAACAGCCAGTCGCGCCAGGCTGCGGCCTCGTCGAAGTAGCCCGCGTTCATCAGCGCGAGCAAGGTCAGCGTCGCGTCGCGCAGCCAGCAATAGCGGTAGTCCCAGTTGCGCTGGCCGCCAAGCTGCTCCGGCAGCGATGTGGTGGCGGCCGCGACCAATCCTCCGGTCGGCGCATAGGTCAGCGCTTTGAGCGTGATCAGCGACCGCAGGATGACCTCGCGCTCACGGGCGTCGTTGGTGCGGGCGCGGCCCGACCACTCCGACCAGAACGCCTCGGCATCGGCGAGCCCGGCGAGCGGGTCGCGCGGATCCGGCGGCGGCAGATGCGATGGCGCATACGACAGCGCGAACGTCACGGTCTCGCCCGCCGACACCGTGAACTTCCCGACGGTGCGGCCGTCCTCGCCTTCGAGCGCGACCGGCGTGCGCAGCACCACCTGGTCGGCGCCGGCGATCGCGCGCAGCGAGCGATCGGGCAGGCGGTGCACCCACGGCATGCGCGCGCCGTAGCCGAACCGGATCACCAGGTCGGTCTGCATCTCGATCGTGCCGCGCTCGCCGACCACGATCCGCAAGAGGTTCGACTCGTTGTCGCGCGGCGGCATCACGTCGATCACCACGGCCGCGCCGGTCCGGGACTCGAAGCGCGTCTCGAGGATCAGAGTGTCTCCGCGATAGCGCCGCGACACCGCGCGCGCGGCGCTCGGGTCCGCGGGCCCGATCTGCCAGCGCCCGTGCTGCTCGCCGCCGAGCAGCGCGGCGAAGCACGCGTCGCTGTCGAACCGCGGCCAGCACAGCCAGTCGATCGACCCATCGCGCCCCACGAGCGCCGCGGTCTCGCAATCGCCGATCATCGCGTAGTCTTCGATTGGAAGCGTCAACCGGTCAACCTTACTGCACGGCCGCGAAGGCGCACGTGACATCGCCCATTATTTGACTATAGTCAAAGAATGGAGGACCCCGCGATCGCGCAGGTACGGCGGTTCAACCGCGTGGTGACCCAGCGGATCGGCGCGCTCGACCACCGCTTCCTGTCCCGCGAGCGCTCGCTGGGCGAGTCGCGGCTGCTCTGGGAGGTCGGTCCGGCGGGCGCTGACCTCCGCGCGCTGCGCGCCCGGCTGGGCCTCGACGCGGGCTACCTCAGCCGGCTCCTTCAGTCGCTGGAGCGCGCGGGGCTGGTGCGCCTCGCCCCCAAGCCGTCGGATCGCCGCGTGCGGATCGCGCGGCTCACCCGCACTGGGGTCGCCGAGCGCGCGGTCCTCGATCGCCGGAGCGATGAGCTGGCCGCCTCGCTGCTCGCCCCGCTCGGCGGCGGACAGCGCCAGCGCCTGGTCGCGGCCATGGCCGAGGTCGAGCGCCTGCTGACCGCCGCCCTCGTCGAGGTCTCGGCAACGGATCCGGCCGATCCGGATGCGCGCACCTGCATGACCGCGTATTTTCGCGAGCTCGACCAGCGGTTCGACGCCGGCTTCGATCCGGCGCGTACGATCTCGGCCTTCGATGCCGAGCTGCGCGCTCCCGCCGGCCTCTTGCTCGTCGCCCGGCTGCACGGCGAGCCGATCGGCTGCGGCGCGCTCAAGCTCCATCGCCGCGCCCCCGCCGAGATCAAGCGCATGTGGGTGGCATCGTCGGCGCGCGGCCTCGGCATCGGCCGCCGCCTGCTCGCCGAGCTCGAGCAGCAGGCCCGCGAGCACGGCGCGCGCATGGTCCGGCTCGAGACCAACCGCTCGCTGGTCGAGGCGATCGCGATGTATCGCGCCGCCGGCTATCGCGAGGTCTCCGCGTTCAACGACGAGGCGTACGCCCACCACTGGTTCCAGAAGCGCCTGCCCGCGGGCGCCCCCCGCCGACGAGCCGAGCGCCGTCCGCGCGGTCGCACGTAGTCGCACCGTCGGCGCCGTCCTGTTCCCGGCTTTGCCCTTGTGGCCGGCGACAGTGCAGGCGCAAGATGGACGACGTCGCCGAGGGAGAAAAAGCTGCCCATGCCTGCACGATCTGGAGCTGTGCTCGCCGTCATCACTGCGCTCGCGCTGGCATCTGTCCTCGCCCTTGGCGGCTGTGGAACGCCGTGCCCCGAGGCCGCGATGTGCAAGGCCTACTCGCCGGGCCAGACGCGCCAGCCGGTCGGCCACGATGTCGTCTGCTTCAAGGAGCCGCAGACTGGCTCGCACATCACCGAGACGCGCTGCTACACGCGCGCCGAGGTCGAGGAGCGCCGCAAGGCCGATCACGACATGCTCGAGCGCACGCAGATGCAATCCAATCGCCCGGGGCGCCAGAAGGTGCAGTGAGGGCGGGCCCGCCGCTGCTCGTGCAGAGCGGCCTCGAGCTCAGCCTCCGGCTGCTGTTGCCCCCGACGCACGCCGATGATGTCCACGAAGGCCTCGTGACGTACTAAGCTCTGCCGATGCGGCTCGCCATCGCGCTCGGCTGTCTCGTCCTCTGTGCCATGGGATGCAAGCGCAGCAGCGAGCGCGCCGACGCGCTCATCGAGACCGCGCGCGCCTGCGCCAAGCACGGCGACCTGTCGTGCCCGCGCCCGATCCTCACCGTGCGCAGCCTCCACGCGAGCCAGCGCTACTACCGCGACGCCCTCGGTTTCCACATCGACTGGGAGCACGGCGATCCACCCGACTTCGGCTCGGTGACCCGCGGCGACTCCACGCTCTTCATGTGCCAGGGCTGCCAGGGCAGCCCGGGCTCGTGGATGTGGATCTTCGCGCCCGACGTCGATCGCCTCCACGACGAGCTCGTTCGCCGCGGCGCCATCATCAAGCTGAAGCCGACGAACATGCCCTGGGGCGTGCGCGAGATGCACGTCGCCGACCCCGATGGCAACGTCATCCGCTTCGCGAGCCCGATCGAGGAGTGAGCGGTCCGCGACGGGGCCGGTATGGTGCGTTGCATATCGCCATCGGAGTGATTGGCAACTCGCTGCAGGAAGCGAGTTCATGTGGATTTCTCTCTAAACGGCTCTTGCTCCGCGGGCGCCGTTTTCGGCACCTTCATGAACATGAAGTTCGCCCCGTCGAAGCTCTTCCACGCCGTCGTGATCACCGGAGCCGCACTGACCGGGTGCACCGCGGGACAGAAGCCGGCGCCGAGCGACCCGGCGACCGCCGCCAAGCCGCCCGGCACGCCGGCGACGCCCAACGCGAGCAACGGGACGTGTCCGCCGGGCTCCGAGCGGCCGTTCCCGCCTTGCTACTGGATCAAGTAGATGTTGTATGGGGCGGACCTTCCGTTCGGTGATCCGTCCGTTGCAGCACTGACCCGCGCGCAGCGCACCGCCATCGCCGGGCACTGGAAGCACCGCGCGCGCAGCGAGCTCCAGGTCGGCCGCGCGTTCGCGGCCATGGTGCCGCTGCTGCGCGAGCGCCGCGCGTCGTCCGCCGTCCTCGATCGGCTCCAGAGCGGGGCCGACGAAGAGGTGCGCCACTCCGAGATCTGCTCCCAGCTCGCGGAGACCTACGCCGGCGAATCCGTGCTGCGCCCGCAGATCGACTCCGTGCCGCTGCCGCACTTCGACGTCGGTGATGACGAGCTCGAGACCGCGCTCCTGGTCGCCGGCATGTGCTGCGTCAACGAGACCATCGCGACCGCGTGGATCAGCGCGTGTCTGTCGGCCGCGGAGACCCCGCTCGGTCAGATGGCCAATCGCATCCATCTCCACGACGAGATCGAGCATGCGCGCGTCGGCTGGGCCCACCTCGCCTCGGACGCAGTCAGCGACGCGACCCGCGCTGCGCTCGGTCCGTGCCTCCCGCGCCTGATCGAGGCCAACGCTCCGGGCTGGGAGCGCGACGATCCATCGCTTCCGCCCGAGGGCGTGCCCTCGCACGGTCATCTCCCGTTCGACGTCTCGCGCCGCATCTTCCTCGATGCCGTGTCCGACCTCGTCCTCCCCGGGTTCGCCCACGTGGGCGTCGACATCGGCCCCGCGCGCGCCTGGCTCGCGCAGCGCACCGGCCGTCCCGATCCCGCCGCTGCCTGAGCGCCGCGCGATCGCTCGCCGCCGCGGTCAGAGGCGACCGGCTCGCTCGGCGCGGCCGTGACATCGGCTGACATCGCCGGCGCTCGCCGCGCCTTCGCGCAGCGATGCCGTGATCGCGGCCACCTCTGGTGGCACCGCACTCCCGTGCACGGGTGTATTCTGGAGTGCAGCAATCTGATGCATCAGTCGTGATCGCTAGTCGAGATCGGCAATCGCAGACTCGGGCTCATCAGCACCACGTGGTGATTTTCTCTCGACTGTGTGCACTCGGATTTCTGAGATGCAGCCGAATGCGGCAGTCGCGATAACTACGAGAAGCGCATTCAAGCGCGCTCCATCGCCATGCGCGAATCAGCTTCTTGTTTCGCGCAGGAAAACAGGCAGAGACTCTCTTTTCCAATCGCGGAAGAAAATATTATGTTGAGATCGTAATTCTCTTCGATGAGACTGCGACTCACGGCTCGATAAACGTGTACGGCTTCTTCCAGAAGCACGACGCCAAATAATCTATCCGCTCGAAAAAACGAAGTCATTCAGCACGGAGGACCCGGGATCATGGCAACAGACCGCTTCGGATGGCGCACAACGGCTGCTCGTGGGATCGCGTGTGCGATTGCGCTTACCGCGTCGACCTCGCAAGACGCGTTTGCCGACGACATCAACTTCCGCAGCTTCAGTGCGTCGGCCGCCATCGGTCCGCCGGCCGAAGCGTTCGCGGCCAAGCTGCAGAACGTGACGGCCACGGCGCTAGGTGCCGCGGGTGAGATCCACTTCGCGAAGCTGCCGGGCATTCCGGCGATCCCGCCGCAGTTCGCAGGTGACATCGTATCTGCGGTCGCGGCCGGAGAGTCCGCTGGCGGGTTCAACGCTGCGTATATCTCGGGCGGCGATCTCAATCGCACGTGGGGCTTTGTCTACAACTCCGGCGTGCCGTTCGGTCCGTCGTTCGATGAGTTCGTTGGATTCCTCTTCGGCAAGTCGGTCGACAACGGACAGAAGACCGGCCTCGAGCTGGTCCAGGAGATCCTCGACCTCGAGCATCGCAACGTCATTGCGATCCCGATCGTCGGCAGCCCCGAGCAGATGTCGGGCTACTTCGCCGAGCCGATGGAGAGCGTGCGCGGACATCGCGGCATCGGTCTGGTCGGTCTGTGCCAGAAGCCGTGGACGCTGCGGTACCTGCCGCCGGGCGAGAACGTGCTCAACGTGGCGTGCGACGAGCTGGTGGCGAGCGGGCGGATCCCGAAGAAGAGCCTGAGCTTCATCCAGGCGGTGCCCGGCGGTGGCTCGCTGATCGACGGGGTCCAGGCCGGCACACTGCAGGGCTTCGAGTTCGCGACCGCGCTCGACGATATCTCGCAGGTGTTCAACACGGCGGCCAATCCCGGGACGCTGGGGCTTCGCTTCGTCCACGCCCCGGGCTGGCAGCAGCAGTTCCTGATCACGTGGCTGATCATCAACAAGGGTGTATGGAGCTCGCTGAGCGCCGGGCAGCAGATCCTGATCCAGACCGTCGCGCGCGACCACGTGCTGTCGTCGTACGCCGAGAACCTGCGCCAGCAGGGCGCGGCGCTGGACCTCATCCTCGGCGTCAACCGCCACGACGGCGAGCCCGGCGACAACATGGTGCTCAGCCGCTGGCCGATCCGCGATCAGGTGCGGCTGCGCAACGCGACCATCAAGTTCCTCAATGGGCGCTCCGTTGACGCCGCGCTCCCCGCCGCGGACCGCGCCGACTACCGCCGGATCCTCGAGGCGCTGCGGCTCTACGTTCGCGCCAACGACAACTTCTGGGACCATCGCCAGGTCCATCCGCTGCTGCGCTTCGAGGACTGGGCCAACTCGGCCGGCGAGTGCTGGGAAGCGACCTGCGAGCCGCCGGGCCATCACCCGTAGCGCGCGCGAAAAACGTTCCCCTTGCGCTTCGACAGGAAGCCTGATAGCTCTCCTGTAGAAGCACAAGGGGAACAATGACTCGACCCAGACTCGAGCTTCCACAAGGGACTCTCGACCTCCTGATCCTGAGGACGCTGTCGCTCGGCGCGCAGCACGGCTGGGCGATCAGCGAGCGCATCAAGCAGGTCTCGCGCGACGAGCTCCAGATCCAGCAGGGCTCGCTGTACCCGGCGCTGCACCGGCTCGAGCGGCGCGGATGGATCGCCGCGACCTGGGGCGCTTCGGACAACAACCGGCGGGCGAAGTACTACGAGCTCACGCCGACCGGTCGGCGGCAGCTCGAGGCCGACGCCAGCGAATGGCACCGCATGGTCGCCGCCGTCGAGCTGGTGCTCGCGGGATCGCGAAAGTCGTAGCCGGCGATGCTGGGCGATCTGCGCTACCGGCTGCGCGCGCTGTTCCGGCGGAACGCGATGGAGCGCGAGCTCGACGAGGAGCTCCAGTTCCATCTCGCGAAATCGGCCGAGGCGCACGAGCGAGCGGGGCACCCGCGCCACGAGGCGATGCGACTGGCGCGGCTCGAGCTCGACGGCGTCGAGCCGGTCAAGGAGGACTGCCGCGACGCGCGCGGGGTGCGCCCGCTCGAGGATCTCGTCGGCGATGTCCGCTACGGCCTGCGCGTCCTGCGCCGGGCGCCGCTGTTCACGGCGGTCGCCATGGTGACGCTCGCGCTCGGCATCGGCGCCAACACCGCCATGTTCTCGCTGGTCAACGTGGTCCTGCGGCAACCGTTGCCGTACCCCGAGCCGGATCAGCTCGTGCGGCTCCACGGCAGCAAGCCGCCGTACGATCGCGGATCGGTCTCGTTCCCGAACTTTCTCGACTGGCAGGCGGCGAACCACACGTTCCGTGCGATGGCCGTCTCGCGCGAGGCCGCGTTCACCCGGACCGGCCGCGGCGCTGCCGAGCGGGTCTCGGCCCAGCTCGTCTCATCGGACTACTTCGCCGTGCTCGACGTGCATCCGCTCGCCGGCCGCGGGTTCAGCCACCGCGAGGCGGAGCCCGGCGGGCCGGCGATCGCGATCCTCGGCGAGCGGTTGTGGCAGCGCAGCTTCGGCGCCGCCGAGGACGCCGTCGGGAAGTCGATCATCCTCGACGGAAAGAGCTACGCGGTCATCGGCGTCATGCCGGCCGCGCAGGACGTGCATGCGGTCGCGGGCGGCGCGCCGCCCGATGTCTACATCCCGATCGGACAGATCATCCCCGAGGCGCTGAAGCGGCGAGGGGCCGGCCTGGGCATTCACGGCATCGGCCGGCTCGCGCCGGGCGTCACGATCGCGCAGGCGCGCGCCGATCTCGCGGCGATCACGAGCAAGCTCGCCGCGACCTATCCCGACACCAACAAGGGTGTCGGCGCCGCGATCGAGCCGCTGCGGGATTCGGTGTTCGGCAACCTGCGGCCGTACGTGCTGCTGCTGTTCGGCGCGGTCGGCCTCGTGTTGCTCATCGCGTGCGTCAACGTCGCGAATCTGATGCTGGCGCGCGCGGCGGCTCGCTCGCGCGAGATCGGCATTCGCCTCGCGCTCGGCGCCACCGCCGGCAGGCTGATCCGCCAGCTGCTCACCGAGAGCTTGTTGCTCGCGATCGGCGGCGGCGCGCTGGGACTCCTCGTCGCGTGGTGGTGTGCCGATACGCTGTTCGTGCTCCTGCCGCGCGGCCTGCCCCACGGCGGCTCGCTCGGCCTCGACGCCAGCGTCCTGGGCTTCACCGGCGCGATCTCGGTCCTTGCCGGCGTGCTCTCCGGCCTCACGCCGGCGCTCAAGGCCACGCGCATCGATCTGCACGGCATGCTGAAGGAGGGCGGCCGCGGGCCGAGCACGACCCGTTACCGGGCGCAGGCTGCGTTCGCGATCGTGCAGATGGCGATGGCCTTCGTGTTGCTCGTCGGCGCGGGCCTGCTCGTGCGGACCCTGCTCCGGCTCTCGAGCGCCGACCCGGGCTTCCAGAAAGACGGCGTCGTCACCCTCGGCGTATCGCTCTCGCCCGCGCTGAAGTCCGCCGCGCCCGAGCGCACGCGCGGCGAGCTGCGGCGGCTCGGCAAGGCGCTCGCGGCGGCGCCCGGCGTCGTCGCGGCGTCGCTCGCGTGGGGCGCCGTTCCGATCGAGGGCGACGACCAGCTCCTGTTCTGGCGCGACGATCGGCCGACCCCGCAGGGCCAGGACGACATGTCGATCGCGATGAGGTCCGTCGTCGGTCCCGGCTACCTGGACACGATGCGCATCCCGCTGCTGCGCGGCCGCTTCTTCTCCGAGCGAGACGACGAGCGCATGCCCCGGGTCGTCGTGATCGACGATGCCTTCGCGCGCACCTACTTCGCCGACACCGATCCGATCGGCAAGCGCGTCCACGTCGACGAGTATGACTTCGAGCCCGCCGAGATCATCGGCGTGGTCGGCCACGTCAAGCAATGGGGCCTCGATCAGGACGAGACCACCGCGGTGCGCGCGCAGCTCTACGAGCCATTCCTGCAGATGCCCGATCCGCAGGTCGCCGGCACCCCCGACGGTGTCATCGCGATGGTGCGCACCCGCGGCGACACCGGGGCCGTGGTCACCGCGCTGCGCGCGATCGTGCAGGCGCACGGCGGCGAGAACGCCATGTACCGCGTGCGTACGGTCGACGAGCTCATCGACGCCTACCAGGCAACGCGCCGGCTCGCGATGTATATCCTCGCGGCGTTCGCCGCGCTCGCGCTCGTCCTGTCGTGCGTCGGCATCTACGGCGTGGTCTCGTACATCGTCGCGCAACGCACGACCGAGATCGGCATCCGGATGGCCCTCGGCGCCCGCGCCTCGGACATCATGCGCCTCGTCGTGCGCCAGGGCGCCCGGCTGGTCGTCATCGGCGTCGTCCTCGGTCTCGCAGGCGCCATCGCGGTCAGCCCCTACATGGCCGACCTCGTCTACGACGTCCCCCCGATCGATCCGGTCACCTTCGCCGCCGTCGCCTGCGCCATCGTCGCGATCGCCCTGGCCGCCATGGTGCTGCCCGCGCGCCGCGCAATGCGCCTGGACCCGATGGCTGCGCTACGCACCGACTGACCGCAGGCTGACCACAGGTCACGCCGTCCAGGGCGGCGCAAACGGGTCGCCCGCGGGCATCGCGGCTAGGCCTCCGACCGGGAGCACGGCGATGGCCTCGAACGGCTCGGGGTGGGGATTGGCGAGCGAGAACGGCTGCTGCGCGGGGACGATCAGGGCGTCTCCCGGGGCCAGCTCGATGGTGTCGCCGGCGAGGGTGGCGACCGCGCGGCCGGTGAGCACGACGAAGATCTCCTCGCGATCGACGGTGTGAACCGTGCCTGGGGTCTGGGCGGCGAGGGAGAGCCGCCAGACGCAGGTCTCGCGGGCGCCGCGACTGGGGGCGGCGAGGCCGGTGACGGTGAGGCCGGGAATGGCGAACTGCGGAGCGCTGGAAGAACGGACGATCGGCATGGCAATCATGTTAAACTGAAGTTGAACAAATGGCAAACCGAGGTTGAACAAATGGCCGACCGCGATTCCGGCAGCGATTTCGGCATCGTCCTGGGCCTGGCGTACCAGGGGTTCGTGGCGCACCTGCACGCGCACCTCGCAGAGCACGGCTTCACGGACATCGCACCGACGGTGGGGTACGTCTTGCGCGCGATCGCCGACGAGCCGATGAACCAGCGGCGGCTCAGCCGCCGTCTCGGGATCACCGATCAGGGCGCGATGAAGATCATCGACGACATGGAGCGCCGCAAATTCGTCATCCGCGTGGCCGACCCCGACGACGCCCGGGCACGCCACCTCGAGCTCGGGCCGCGCGGCAAGGAGCTCTTGCGCCTCGCGCGGCGGTTTCACCACAGCTTCGAGCGCAAGCTCGCCGCCGAGCTCGGCGAACCGGTCGCGACGGCGCGCCGCGTCCTCGAGCACATCGCCGCGAGCGCGCCGGGCGATGCGGCGAAGGGCCGCCTGCGCCCGATGTGACGCGAGCGGCGATCGGCGGCGCGGAAGATCGCGACGTCGGTCTTGTCCGTCAGAGGCCCAGGTACGCCTGGCGGACGCGATCGCTGGCGAGGACCTCGTTGCCGGTGCCGGAGAGGACGACGCGGCCGGTCTCGAGGACGTAGGCGCGGTGGGAGATCTTGAGCGAGACGGCGACGTTCTGCTCGACGAGCAGGATCGTGACGCCGCGCTCGCTGAGCACGCGGATGGTCTTGAAGACGTCGCGCACGATGATCGGGGCCAGGCCCAGGGAGGGCTCGTCGAACATGATCAGCTCGGGGCCGCCCATGAGGCAGCGGCCGATCGCGACCATCTGCTGCTCGCCGCCCGAGAGGGTGCCGGCGAGCTGGCGCGTGCGCTCGCGCAGGAGCGGCAGGAAGGCGTAGACCTCGTCGAGGCGGCGGCGGAAGCCGGAGCGCGCGCGGGGGAGCATGGCGCCCAGCTCGAGGTTCTCGAGCACGGTCATGCCGGCGAACACCTGGCGGCCCTCGGCGACGTGGCCGATGCCGCGGTTGCAGATGTCGTGCGCCTCGAGCGACTGGATCTCGGCGCCGCCGAAGAGGATGCGGCCCGCGCGGGCGCGCTCGAGGCCGGCGATGGTGCGGATCAGCGACGACTTGCCCGCGCCGTTGGCGCCGACGATGGCGACGATGCTGCCGCGCGGCACCTCGAGCGAGACTCCCGCCAGCGCCTGCGCGTCGCCGTAGAACAGGTCGAGGCCCTCGACCACGAGCGAGCCGGCGGCGGTCATATCTCGGTGTCCTCGCCGAGGTAGCACTGGAGGACGGCCGGGTTCTTGACGACCTCGTCGGGGGCGCCGCGCGCGATGATCGCGCCGCGATCGAGGACGGCGATGTGCTGCGCCAGCGCCATCACGGCGCGCATGACGTGCTCGGTCATCAAGATTGCAATGCCCTCCGAGCGATGGAGGGCGCGGAACACCTCGACCAGCTGGTCGCACTCGGTGGGGCGCAGGCCGGCCATGACCTCGTCGAGGTGCAGGAGGCGCGGCCGGGTGGCGAGGGCGCGCGCGACTTCGAGGCGCTTGCGGTCGGAGAGGGTCAGCATGGCGGCCGGCTGGTCGGCGCGGGCGTCGAGCCCGAGCTTGCCGAGAATGGCGAGCGACGCGGCGCGCGCGGAGGCCACGGTTTTCTCGACGAGGAGCGCGCCGACGATCACATTGTCGAGCACCGAGAGGCCGGGGAACGGCTTGACCAGCTGGAAGGTGCGCCCGATGCCCGCCGCGCACACCTGGTCGGGGCGCAGGCCATGGATCGGCTGGCCGCGGAAGTGGATGGTGCCCGCGTCGGGCGCGTACACGCCGGCGATCAGGTTGAACACGGTGGTCTTGCCGGCGCCGTTGGGGCCGATCAGCGCGCTGATCTGATCCTCGGCGACCTCGAACGATGCGCCGGCGACGGCCTTGAGGCCGCGGAACGACTTGGCGAGGCCCTCCGCGCGCAGCAGCACGGTCATGGCGTCTGGCCTCGTCGCTGCCCGAGCCCGAGCCGGAGCCCGAGGCGACGTGCGAGCGGCGGCCAGATGCCGTGCGGCAGGAACACGACGACGGCGAGCAGGACCGCGCCGTAGATGACCTGCTTGCTCCCCGGGATCGCCCAGCCGAGGGCGGCGAGCGCCTCGGTGACGCCCTCCGAGAGCAGGATGAGCAGCGCGGCACCGAGGATCGGGCCGAACAGCGTGCCCACGCCGCCGATCACCGAGCCGAGGATGATCTCGATCGAACGGCTCGTATTGAAGATCTGCTCTGGAAACAGATTATTATAATAAAAGGCAAAGAATACACCCGAGATCGCAGTCATGCCGGCGCTGAGCGCGACCGCGAGCAGCTTCCAGCGAAACACGTGAATCCCGAGCGCCTGCGCGGCCTCCTCGTTCTCGCGGATCGCGCGCCAGTAGTAGCCGGCCCGCGACCCGAGCAGTCGCGCGCAGAGTGCCAGTGCGCCGGCCGCCAGGGCGAGCATCGCGTAATAGTAGAGCGCCGGTGGGCCGCGGAAGTGGAGGAGGTCGATCGTCTCGCGCTGCTCGACCTTGAGGAACATGCCGCCCGGGCCGCCGGTCCACGACAGGTGATCGAAGCCGATACGCGTGAATTCGGCAAAGGCGATCGTGAGCAGCGCGAAGTACACGCCCGACACCCCGAACCGGAACGCGAGCACGCCGATGCCGACGCCGATGAGCGCGCACACGATGATCGCGAGTGGCAGCCCGGCCCACGGCCCGATCCCGAGGTGAAAGTACAGCGCGCCCGCGGTGTACGCGCCGACGCCGACGTAGAGCGCGTGGCCGAGCGAGAGCTGGCCGGCGAAGCCCATCATCACGTTCCACGCCTGCGTGGTGTATGCGAAGTAGAGGATCAGCGTGCCGACCGAGAGCGCATAGGGGCTGGCGATCCAGGGAAACACCAGCGCGATCGCGAGGGCGATCCCGAGTAGCGTTGCGCCGCGGGTCATGACTTCTTCCCGAACAGCCCCTGCGGCCGCAGCAGGAGGACCAGGATGAGCAGGCCGAAGCTGAACATGCTCTTGGCCGACGGGGTGATCAGCACGCCCGCGAGCGCCTCCGACACGCCGATCAGCACGCCGCCGACCAGCGCGCCGACCATCGAGCCCAGCCCGCCGACGATGACGATCACGAACGCGAGCAGCGTGTACTGCGGGCCGATGCTGGGCGTGACGTCGACCAGCAGCGTCAGCGCGCAACCGGCGACCGCGACGCACACCGCGCCGAGGCCGAACGTGAGCGCGTACAGGTGCTTGACGTTGAGCCCGATCACGCGCGCCGCAAAGTGGTTATCCGCGCACGCGCGGATCGCCTTGCCGGTCAGCGTGAACCGGAAGAAGCCGTAGAGTGCGGCGGCGGTCACCACGGCGAGCCCGGCGGCGTACAGCCGCGCCTTGTCGATCAGGATGTCGCCGAATTCGAACGAGTCGAGCTGGTAGTCGACCTGCACGCTGCGCGCGTCGGGGCCGAACGCCATGAGCAGCGCATTGATGACGATCATCGCGATCGCGACCAGCAGCATGAACTGCGAGTGCTCCGGCCGCGAAACGAATGGATTGATCAGCCCGGCTTGCAGCGCATAGCCCAGCGCGAAGAACACCACCGCGACCGGGCCGACCGCGAGGAACGGGTCGAGCTCGAAGCGCGCGAACAAAAGCGTCGCGGCGTACATCGCCACCGTCATCAGCTCGCCGTGCGCGAAGTTGACCACGCGCACGACACCGAAGATGACCGACAGGCCGAGCGCCATGAGGCCGTAGACCAGCCCGGTCAAGAAGCCAGCGATGATGACGTTGGCTATCAGGTCGAACGACAACCTACGTCTTCTTGTAGCCCGGCGTCGGGAATACCGGCTTGGCGGTCGCGACCGCGCTCGGCAGTACCACGGTGGGCACACCGCCGAGGTTCTGCACGCACGCCGAGCCGATGCCCTCGACCTGGCCCTTGGCGTTGAACTTGATCGGCCCACCGAGCGACATCTTGTCGGTGATGTTGGTCTCGCGAATCGCGTCGGCGAGCGCCTTGGGATCGTTGGTCTTGGCGCGCTTGAACGCGTCGGCGGCGATCATCACCGCCTCGAACGTGAAGCCGACGTTGAGCCCGTGGAACACCAGCTTGTCGCTGGGGTTCTGCTTGAGGAATGCCTTCTCGACGATCTTGGTCAGCTTGGCGTTGGGATTGAACCACGGGACATTGGAGATCGAGTGCTCGGCCAGCTTGCCGAGCACCTTGAAGTACTGCTCTTCGTACATCCCCGGCGAGCCCGGGCTGATGATGCCCATCGGATTCCAGCGCTGCTTGACCATCTCGCGCCGCAGCAGCACGGCGTCGTTGAGCCGCGAGACCAGCAGCAGGATATCGGCCTTGGTCGCCTTGGCGCGCGAGATCTCGACGGTCAGGTCCTTGGCCGCCGGGTCGTAGCCGATATCGTCGACGATCTTGAAGCCGAGCTGCGTGCGCTGCGGCAAGGTCGCCATGATGCCCTTGGTCATCGACTGGCCGAACGTGTCGTTGACGTGCATGTACACGGCCGTCGTCGGCGAGGTCTTGGTGGCGGTGAACAGCTCGCCCATCAGATCGAGGCCGTTCTTGACGATGTCGCCCGCGGTCTGGAAGTTGCGGAACACGAACTTGTAGCCCTGCTCGGTGATCGCGGGGGCCGCGGCGATGTTGATGATGAGCGGCACGCCGCGCTGCTCGGCGACCTGCGCGATCGCCCCCGCGGCGCCGGAGTCGAACGGCCCGACGAGCACGTGCGCGCCGTCCTGGATCAGGCGCTCGGCGCGCGTGCGCGCGGTGTCGACGTTGGATTCGAAGTCGGCGTTCATCAGCTCGATGTCGACGCCGAGCATCTCCTTGATCACGCCCGGCGCCAGGTCGGCCCCCTTCTGGCATGACTGCCCGATCAGCCCCAGGTAGCCCGAGCGGGGAAGGATCACCCCGACCTTGAGCTTCTGGGCCTGGGCGCGCGCGCGGCGCGGCAGCAACGAGGAAGCGACACCCGCGGCGAGCGCGGCTTGAAAGGTACGGCGACTGACGCCCTTGGATCTGGCCATGGGTCCTCCGGGTCGTCGCACGTTACCAGACTCGCACGCGCCCTCGCCATGGGCCACGCGGCTGGCGGGCTAGCTGTTGGTCGCGCCGCGGCCCTGCTTGCCGAGGGTGTCGCTGTGCGCGTGGCCCTCCTCGGCGAGCAGCTTCTCGTTGCAGTCGGGGCAGATGCCGTGGGTGAACTGCGCGTCGGTGCGCGCGGCCAGGTACGCTTCGATCTTGCTCCAGTAGCCGCCGTCGTCGCGGACCTTCTTGCACCAGGCGCAGATCGGAAGCAGGCCCGACAGGACCTTGAGCTCGCCGATCGCCTCCTGGACCCGCTGGTGGAGCTCGGCGGCGCGGACGCGGAGCTGGCGCACGCGGAGCAGCGGCACGGCGACGATCGCGAGGGCGATCGAGGCGATCGCGAGGACGAAGAACCAGCGGGTCTGATAGAACTGCGGGCGCAGCGCAACGGCGAGCGTGCCGGCGCGGCCCCACTTGCCGTCGATGCCGGCCTCGACGACGAAGCGGTAGCGGCCGGGGGCGAGGTTGGTGTACTGGGCGACCCGCTGGGTGCGCGCGTCGATCCATGCGCTGTCGAAGCCGTCGAGCCGGTAGCGGAAGCGCAGGCGCTCGGGGCTGCGCAGGGCGGGGGCGGTGTAGCCGAGCTCGAGCCGGGTGGACCCGGGGGGGAGCTCGACCGTGCCGGCGAGCGGGCGGGGGACGTCGTCGACGCGCAGGCTCTCGAGCAGCGCGTTGGGCGGCTGGGTCGGCTGCAGGCGCGCGGGATCGATGATCACGACGCCCTTGCCGGTCGGGAACCACAGCCGCCCGTCGGAGGTCTTCCAGCCGGCGGGGTCGATCGCGCCGTTGCACTCGCGGTCGCGCATGCCGTCGGCCTCGCCGTACAGCACGGATTCGACGTTCGTCCGACGGCCGGACGCCTTGGCCTCGAGCTGCTCGCGGCGCACGCTCCAGATGCCGCGGTTGGAGGTCATCCACAGCTTGCCGTGGCCGTCGTCGAGGTTGTCGCCGCGCATGCGGAACAGGCCGTGCTCGGTGCCGATCCACAGGCCGTCGTGGGTCTCGGCCAGCGAGCGGACACGCTCCCACGGGCGCTTGCCCAGCCACGCGAACTGGCCGTCGTGCCAGCGCCCGATGCCGCCGTCGCGTGCGCCGAACCACACGTCGCCGCGCGCGTTGGGGAAGATCGCGTACATCGTCCGGCGGTCGGACACGATCGGCGTTGCGGCGGGGTCGCCCCGGCCGATCCGGTACAGGCCGTTGCTCGAGGTGATCCACATCGCGCCGGTCGGGTCCTCGCGGATGCCGAACGCGATGTCGTCGGTGCCGCCCTCGCTGGCGCCGAACGGCAGGACGTCGCCATCGCGCAGCCGGTCGAGCCCCTTCTCGCTGCCGATCCAGACGTTGCCCTCGGAATCCTCGAACAGCGCGAGGATCATCGCGGCCGGCCGGGCGAGTGCGTCGACCTTGCCGTCGGGCGTCATCCGCGCCGCGCCGCCCGAGGTGCCGACCCACAGGTTGCCGTCGCGATCGAACAGCACGCGCCGCACGTCGCTGCTCGGCAGCCGGTCGGCCGCGACGAGCTCCGCGCGGTCGCCCTGGAGGTGGGCGAGGCCGCTGGCGGTCGCGCACCACAGATCGCCGCGGGCATCCTGGGCGAACGCATGGACCGCGATGCGCTCGAGCTGCGCCGGGCCGCGCTCGAGGCGGCCGTTGCGTAGCGCGACCAGCCCGTGGAACGTGCCGATCCACAGCGTGCCGTCGCGCGCCGGGAAGATCGCGCGCACGTCGTCGCTCGGCAGCCCGTCCTTGGCCGTGAAGGCGGCGACGAGCGCGCCGTCGTGCAGGTGGATCAGGCCACGGTCGTGCAGGCCGACCCAGAGATCGCCGCCGCGGTCGAACGCGAGCGCGAGGACGCGCTGCTCCTGCAGCCCGGGCTCCCACTCGACCGGATGAAACTCTCCGTCGATCAGGTGCAGCACGCCGTGCTCGCGCGTCCCGGCCCACAGCTGCCCAGCGGAGTCGACCGCGAGCGCGGTGAACATGTTGGCCGGGATGCCGTCGGTCTTGCGATGATCGAACGTGGTGAACGCTGCGCCGTCGAACCGCGCGAGTCCCTCCTCGCTGCCGGTCCAGAGATAGCCGTCCGCCGTCTGCGCGATCGAGTTCGCGAGGCCGTGCGGCATGCCATCGCGGCTCTCGTAGTGGGTCTGGGCGTACTGCGTGGCGCGGCGGTGGCTATCGAGCGCGTGCGCCACGCAACCCTACTCGGCGCCAGCCGTCGCCGGCGCCTTCCGCGACCCAAAGGAGGGGCGCGTAACCTTGCCATCACCTTCCGAGGCGTCTTTGCCGTCGGCGCCTTCCTCTTCCTCGAGCGG
>DATIPJ010000547.1:0-5665 GCA_035472155.1 Kofleriaceae bacterium | reverse complement strand
GCGCGGTGTCGATCTCGGCGCCGAGCGCGTTGCTGGCGACCACGCCGTGCGTCAGCGAGCCGACGATCTTGGTCGCCGGGTCCTGCCAGTCCTTGAGCGCGGCCGCGAGGTAGCCCTGGTACTTCGACTTGTCGGCGTCGGTGCGCGCCGGGACCGAGCCCTTCTGCGGGTTGAACAGATCCTGGCCCTCGACGGAGCCGCACTCGATCAGCCACTTCTCGGCGGCGGCGCGGTGCTTGGCGCCGACCGGCAGGGTGAACGAGTCCGACAGGAAATTGTAGACGCCGGTCGTGCCCGGCGACGGCGCCACGTCGTAATCGGTCTTGAACGTCAGCTTCTTGGCGCGGCCCCAGTACGCATCGAGCCAGTCGCCCATCACGGTGTAGACCGCCGCTCCGTCGGTGACGCGGTCCGCGGCAGGCTGCCAGTCCGCGGCCGACGACTTGATATCCGAGGCTGCGAGCACCTTGTTGAAGGTGTCGAGCGCGGCGGTCACCTCGGCCGACTTCCAGTCGGTCTTGCCGTTCCACAGGCCCGTGTACTTCTCGGGGCCGAGCTCACCGAGCAGCACGTTCTCGAGCAGGTGCTTCTGCGTCCATGCCGGGCCGATCGCGAGCGCGGTCTTGCCCTTGCCCTTGATCGTCGCCGCCTGGGTGAGGAACTCCTTCCAGGTCTTGGGCGGGCCGGCGATGCCGAGCGCCTTCAGCGTCTTGGGCGTGAACCAGATCAGGTTCGAGCGGTGGATGTTGACCGGCACCGAGTAGATCTTGCCGTCGATCGTGATCGCCTCGAGCAGGCCCTTGGGCAGCTTGTCCTTCCAGCCCTGCGCCTCGTAGAGCTTGGTCAGGTCCTCGAGCTTGCCGGCCTTGATGTCGTCGGCGAGCTCGAGACCGGCGTGGCGCTGGTACGAGTCGGGCGGGTTGCCGGCCTGCAGCCGATTGGCCAGGATCGCCTTTGCGTTGGTGCCGGCACCGCCGGACACCGCGGCATTGATGAAGTCGATGCCCGGGTTCTTCGACTTGAAGTCGGCGATCATCGCGTCGAGGCCTTCCTGCTCGCCCGCGCCGGTCCACCACGAGAACACCTCGACCTGGTCCTTGGTGGCCTCCTTGGGTGGCTCCTTGGCCGGCTCGTTTGCCGAGCCTTTTGGCGCTTCTTTAGGCGGCTCTTTCGCGGGTTCCTTGGCCTTGGAGCATGCGCCAAGGCATGCGGCAGCACATAGCAGCGCTGTCGCGAGGTTCTTAGTGAGCTGGCTCATCGCACTTCTTCCCATGGTGCAATCTCCTGCAAGGGCAGACACGAGATAGGCGCCGCTGACCATGCGCCGACGAACCGAGTTGTGTCAATCGCTCGGGCGTCCAGGTGTGAATGCGTCCTACGTTGGTAGCTTGCTATTCACACCAGCGCGGACGCAAGATGCCGCCACCGGCTGGCGCACGCCCTCGACCGCGCGCAGCGCCATGCCTTCCCCCCTTTCGAGAGGTGAACCGTGCGCGTACTTCCATGTAAAGCCGTGATCGCACTCGCTCTTTGCGTCAGCGCTTGTACCACCGGCTATCTGGATACTGGCGATGTTGATGACAACGTTGCCGATGATCCCGGTCCGGGCGCCACCGCACAGGTCCGCTCGGAGCTCGACGCGGTCCTCAACCTCACCCCGCTGGTCAACCCGTTCATCGGGACCGACGACAGCAACTCGCCCAATCCGGTGCCGGGCGGCGCAGGCGGCAGCACCTATCCCGGCCCGCTACTCCCGTTCGGCATGGTCCAGCTCAGTCCCGACACGCCGACCGCGTCGCCCTCGGGGTACCGCAATCGCGACACCACGATCGAGGAGTTCAGCCTGACCCACTTCGACGGCGCGGGCTGCCCCAACACCGAGGACATCAACATCCTGCCGATCACCGGCGCGCTCGGCGCCTCGCCGGGCACGTCGTGGACGAGCTACGCCTCGGGCTACACCAAGGCCAACGAGTCGGCCGCGCCCGGGTTCTACCGCACGGTGCTCGACCGCTACGCCACCACGGTCGAGCTGACGGCGACCCGGCGAACCGGCGTGCTCCGGCTGCGCTACCCGGCGACACAGGCCGCGCAGCTCCTGGTCAACACCAGCCGCAGCGCGACCGGCAGCCGCAACGGCTCGATCACGATCTCGGGCTCGACGATCACCGGTCAGATGACCACCGGCGGGTTCTGCGGCGGCTCGAAGACGTTCCAGGTGTTCTTCTCGATGCGGTTTGACCGCGCGCCAATCGCACAGGGCACGTGGAACGGCGGCACGATCACGAACGGCTCGGGATCGACGAGCGGCACCAACACCGGCGGCTTCGTCACGTTCGACACCCGCACCAACCCGGTCGTCCAGGTCGCGGTCGCGCTCTCGTACGTCAGCGTCGCCAATGCGACGCAGAACCTCTCGACGGAGAACCCCACGCTCGACTTCGACGCGCGCCGCACGGCCGCCGACGCCGAGTGGAACGCGATGCTCAACCGGATCCAGGTCACCGGCGGCAGCACGGCCGATCAGCAGAAGTTCTACACCGCGCTCTATCACTCGTTCTCGAGCCCGAATGTCGCGAGCGACGTCAACGGCCAATACCGTGGCTTTGACAACGTTGTCCATACGGCCTCGGGAATGACCGTGTATCAGAACTACTCGGGCTGGGACATCTACCGATCGTGGTCGGCACTGATGGCGTTCGTCGCTCCCGACATCATGACCGACATCGTGAAGTCGATGGTGCTCGACGGCCAGCAGGGCGGGCTGCTCCCCAAGTGGTCGCAGCAGAACCAGGAGTTCTTCGTGATGACCGGCGACCCGGGGCCGATCATCGTCGCGTCGGCGTTCGCGTTCGGCGTGCGCAACTTCGATACCGCCGCCGCGCTCACCCTGATGGACAAGAGCTCCAACAACGGCACCACGCAGGGCAGCTCGATCCGCGGCCGCGAGGCGGGCTACCTGTCGCGCCACTTCATCGTCGAGGATCCGTCGGACTCCCTCGAGTACTCGGCGTCGGACTTCGCGATCGCGCAGTTCGCGAGCGCGCTCGGTAACACGGCGCTGGCGAACACGTACATGACGCGCGCGCAGTTCTGGCGCAACGTGTGGAACCCCGAGTCGCAGTACATCAGCCGGCACAACTCCGACGGCTCGTTCATGTGGCCGACCGATCCGGCGAGCAGCGCCGGCTACACCGAGGGCAACGCAGCGCAGTACACCTGGATGGTCACCTATGACTTCTCGGGCCTGATCGACCTGATGGGCGGGCCGACGACCGCGAGCCAGCGCCTCGACCACCACTTCACGCAGGTCAACGGCGGCCTCACGACGCCGTTCTTCTACATCGGCAACGAGCCCGAGCACGGCGTGCCGTGGGCGTACAACTTCGCGCGCAACCCGGCGGGCACGGCGCGCGCGGTCCACAAGGTCATGTCGGAGGGCTTCAACACCACCGCGGGCGGGCTGCCCGGCAACGACGATCTCGGCGCGACCTCGGCCTGGTACGTGTGGGCCGCGCTCGGCATGTACCCGGCGACCCCGGGCGCCAACACGCTCGCGCTGCACGGGCCGTCGTTCCCGTCGATCCTGATCCAGCGCACCGGCGGCAACGTGACGATCAACGCCACGGGCGTCAGCGCGACCAACCAGTTCGTCCAGAGCCTGAGCGTCAACGGGGCCGGCACCACGCGCAACTTTGTCCGGTACACGGACCTCGCGGCCGGCGGCACGCTGACGTACGCGATGGGCGCGAACCCGAGCGCGTGGGGCACCGCTGCGGGCGACGTGCCGCCGAGCTTCACCGCGGGCGCGACCCCGCCACCGGCCGCTCCGGCGCTGGGCACCAACCTCGCGCGCGGCCGCACCGTCACGGCGTCGGCGGCGTGCGCGGCCACCGAGGCCGCGGCCAACGCGGTCGACGGCGTCGTCGCCAATAACAGCAAGTGGTGCTCGACCGTGGCCGGCGCGAGCCTGCAAGTCGACCTCGGCTCGGCGCAGCAGGTCGGGAGCTTCGTGGTCAAGCACGCGGGCCTCGGCGGCGAGACCACCGGCTGGAACACCGGTGCGTTCGCGATCGACACCAGCACCGATGGCACGAACTTCACGACCGTGGTCAACGTGACCGGCCAGCGCTCGAGCCGCACGTTCCACACGATCACGCCGCGCAGCGCGCGCTTCGTGCGGCTGCGCATCGTCACGCCGACGAACAACGGCAACAACGCCGCTCGCATCTACGAGGTCGAGGTCTACGCCTCGGGCGGCGGCGGCGGCACGACGAGCGGCGCGATCACCTCGGGCCTCGCGGGCAAGTGCGTCAACAACAGCGGCGGCTCGACCGCCGATGGCTCGCCGATCCAGCTGTCGACGTGCAACGGGGCCGCGGCGCAGCAGTGGCAAGTCCCCGGCGACGGCACCCTGCGCACCGCCGGTAAGTGCATGGACGTGGCCTCGAGCGGCACCGCCAACGGCACGCGGATCCAGCTGTTCACCTGCAACAACTCGGGCGCGCAGCAGTGGAGCTGGAATTCGACCACCAGGGCGCTGATGAATCCGCAGTCGGGTCGCTGCCTCGACGACCCGTCGAGCTCGACCGTCGATGGCACCCAGCTGCAGCTGTTCGACTGCAACACCACCGCCGCCCAGCAGTGGACGCTGCCCGGGTCGTAGGCGGTGATCGCTACTCGGCCGTGACGGCCGGCGGCTGCCAGCGCCCGTCGAGCAGCGCGTCGCCCGGCGCTCACCGCGCGTTCGCGGCGCGTCAGATCACGAAGTCGAACACGATGATGCGCTCGAATGTCGCGCGGACCTTGGCGGCTGCGCTCTGGTGCTGCGGGTGCGGTTGATAGGCGTCGAGGCTCGCGCGGTCGGCGAAGTCCATGGTGAAGCCGTGGTTGAAGCCGCCGCGGCGCTCCTCGGGCGCGAAGTTGGTGCCCCAGTGAAAGTTGACGAGGCCGGGGATCGGCCCGACGAGTCCGGCCAGCGCCACGCGGCAGGCCTCGATGTCTTCGGCGGTGGCGTCGGCTCGCTGCTGGAGGAGGAGGATGTGGCGCACCATGGCGCGGACTATCGACCTCGCCCTCGGAGCTGTCAAACGCGCTACTTGCCCGTGAAGCGGGGCGGGCGCTTCTCGACGAACGCGGCCGCGGCCTCGCGGTGGTCGGCGGTCGACATGCACACGATGTGGCGCCATGCCTCGCTGTCGAGACACTCGGCGAGGCCCGCGTGCTCGCCCATGTTGAGGTTCTGCTTCATGTGGCCGTACGTGACGGTGGGGCCCTCGGCGAGCGAGCGCGCGAGCTCGTTGCCGGCGGACTCGACCTGGTCATCGGGGACGACGCGGCTGACCAGGCCGATCGCGAGCGCCTGGCGCGCCTCGAGGATCGGCGAGAGCAGATAGAGCTCGCGGGCGCGCGCGCTGCCGAGCAGCCGGGTCATGAAGTAAGTGCCGCCGAAGTCGCCCGACAGGCCGACCTTGCCGAAGGCGGTGGTGATCTTGGCCGACTCGCCGGCGATGCGCAGGTCGCACGCGAGGGCGAGGGCGAGGCCTGCGCCCGCCGCGGCGCCGCCGATCGCAGCCACGGTCGGCTTGGGCATGTCGTGCAAGAGGCGCGATGCCTCCATGCGCGTGCGCAGCTGGCGGACGCGCTCGTCGGGGCTGACCTCGGG
>DATIPJ010000546.1:0-3278 GCA_035472155.1 Kofleriaceae bacterium | reverse complement strand
AGCTCTATCCGATCGCCGTGCACGCCGTGCTGTTCGGCGGCGGCTACGTGCAGCAGCTGGTGCGTGGGCTCGAGTCGTCGTCGAGCTGAAGCGCGCTCGCGGCTCGTCGTCTGGAATCCGCATGCTGCCGAGTCCGGTATCATCGGTGGAGCCGTGGCCTATCGCGATCGCCCTCCGGTTTGCCCGCGCTGTGGCGTCGAGCTGCTGCGCCGCCAGCGCCGGGACATCTGGCGGTGCTCGCGGTGTCGCGGGATGCAGCTCGCCGCCGGCGAGGTCGAGCGGCGCCTGCGCATGCTCGCTCCCGATATCTCCGACGAGGTGATCCGCGACGTCATGACCGCACGCCGCTCGCGCTCGGCCGACATCCTCGCGGCGCAGGGCACCCGCGCAGGTCCGGTCGGCTGCCCGTGGTGCCGGCGGCCGATGCGGCTGGTCACGATGGGCGGCGTGCACGTCGCGCGCTGCGACGGCGACGATCAGATCTGGTTCGAGGCCAGCGAGCTCGAGCGCGTGATGGCGATGGCGGGCGCGCGCCACCAGACCTCGCGGTCGTGGATCGCGCGGCTGTTCTCGCATCTATTTGCAACCTGAGGGGTCGCAACGTGAGGGGCGCGACCCCGCGTGCGCGAGCCAGTCGTCGATCTCGGCCACGTCCCAGCGATGGATCGCGTCGGCGAGCACTTCCAGGCGATCGACCGGTGCGCCGGCCCACGCCACGTCGGCGAGCGCGAAGGCCGCGGGCCGCCGGGCCCGGTGGATCCCGGCCGGCCGGCCGAGCGGCACGCGGCGCAGCTCGTCGAGCCCGACCCACACGGCGATCGCGAGCGCCGGCAGGCACCACAGGTCGCTCGGATCGGGGACCACCTGCGCGTGGCGGCCCGACGCCGAGAGCACCGCGGCCAGCGCGTGCGCGGCCCCGCGATCGAGCTTCACCGCGGCGAACACCGCGGCGGTCGCGACCACGCACGCGAGCAAGCGGCGGCGCGACAGCGACGGATCGATGCGCGCGCCGAGCCGGGCGGCGACCGCGAGCACGAGCCCGATCGCCGCCGACAGCGCGAGCGGCGCGAACGCCAGCCCGGCGAGGTCGCTGAGCTTGCCGGTGATGGCGCCCGGCGCGAGCGGCTTCCACACCCAGTCGTTCACGATCAGCACCGCGACCGCGGCCAGCGCGGCTGGATGCAGCGCCTCGCCGAGCGGCAGGGCGGGAGCCTCCGCGCGATCGATGCCCCGCAACGCGCGGCGCGCGCGCTCGAAGATCGCAGCGCGCGCGCCATTGCTTGAGGCCGGCACGCGTATACCATGCCCGTCGTGCCACCGTCCGGCAACAAGTCCGAGAGCGCCAAGCAACTCGCCGCCGCCGAGGAGCAGGCCAAGCAGCGTTTCGAACGCGGCATGCAGGAGCTGCGCGATGGCGCCTATCGCTTCAGCTCGCGCGCGCGCGGGCAGTCCGAGCTGATCATCGAGGAGCTGATCGACCCCGAGGGCGAGACCGTCGCGTCGATCGCCGAGGTCGAGGGCGACCAGGGCGCGGTCGCGCTCGCGCAGTCGCTCGAGCTCATCACCTTCGATACCTGGCTGTTCGGCCAGATCGGCGACAAGGACGAGCTCGACCTCAAGGCCGAGGAGCACTGGGAGGTCTGGTTCTCCTACGGCGCGTGGATCGGCGAGACCATGCGGCGCCGGCACGGCGGCCACTGGCTCATGATGGCCGACGACCCGCACACCTGGCGCGTCGGGTTCTCCAAGATCTTCCTCGAGATCGCGCCGTTCGCGTTCGCCGAGCAGCTCCTGCGCATGGGCTCGGGCGCGACCCGCAAGATGGTCAGCGAGATCGAGCGCATCCGGCAGCTCCATGTCGAGCAGACCGAGCGCGACAAGGGCCAGTCGCTCGATCGCTTCCTCGCGCAGCACTACATCCGCCTGCACACCGTGCCGCTCGGCCAGTGGATGGCGATGGACTTCACCCACCTCGCCAAGGTGTGGAACGACTCGCCGGTCAAGGTGCTGATCGCCGACCTCAAGGAGAAAGGCCCGCGCCTCGGGCCGCAGAACTCGCAGGTCGTCGATCAGGTGGTCGAGGCGCTCGGCCGCGCCAAGCCCGACGAGCCGGTCGCCAAGCAGACCACCGACCGCGGTCTGTTCGAGGCGGTCGCCCAGATCGTCGGCCTGCGCCGCGCAACGGCGCCGGTCGCGATCGACATCCTCGAGCGCGTCGTCATGCCCGCCCTCCACGTCGGCGTGCCCGACAACTTCCCGCCGCTCGACGACGACGATCTCGGCAACCTGCGCAAGGGGATCGAGCTGTTCGCGTTCTTCGTCGAGGTGGTGCCCCACAAGTTCCAGGCCGACGACGAGGGCTTCCTCGGCACCATCCCCCACGATCAGCTCACGACGCCCTACGCGGACCGCAACACCCTCGAGATCGGCAAGGGCGACTGGGTCGTCGTCAATCCGGCCCACTTCCTTCCGATGTTCCGCGACATGGATCCCCAGAAGCTGCTCGAAAAGTACGACGAGTTCGTCAAGTACCTGTCCTCGATCCCCGATGCGCCGCGCCGCCGCGACGACGGCCGCATGCTCGCCGAGACTGCCGTGCGCGCCCTCGCCGACCTCAAGCAGTGCGTCGTCGTCGCCGCCCAGAACAACGACGCCCTCCTGTTCCGCCTGCTCCCTCCGCCCGGCTGACCGGCGCGCGCGGAGCTCACGGCAGCGACGCGTCAGGGCCGCGCAGCGGCAAGGAGACCACGAATCGCGCGCCGCCGGTGGGCGCGCGGTCCGGAGCCAGCACGAGATCGCCGCCGTGCTCGATGACGATCTTGCGGGCGATTGCGAGGCCGAGGCCGGTGCCGGTGGCCTTGGTGGTGACGTAGGGCTCGAAGATCGTCGCGCGGTTGGCGTCGGGGACGCCCTTGCCCTGATCGTCGACGGTGATCGTGACGACATCGCGGCTCGGGTCCTCGGCCCAGCTGATCGCCACGTCGCCGCGCGCGCCGGCTTCCTGGCCCGCGTGGATCGCGTTCTCGACCAGGTTGGCGAGCACGCGCTTGAGCAGCAGCTTGTCGGCGCGCACGGTGACCGGCTCGCTCGGCGGGCGCATCGTGAGGTGGATGGCGACGGTGGGGTCGAGCCGCAGCTCCTCGATGGCCTCGGCGAGCGCGATCGGGACCTTCTCGACCTTGGGCAGCGCGCCGAGCGTGCGGAACGTGTCGACCAGGCGGCGCAGGCCCTCGATCTCCTCCTCCACGATCTCGCCGGTGTCGACCAGGAGCTAGATC
>DATIPJ010000545.1:0-4033 GCA_035472155.1 Kofleriaceae bacterium | reverse complement strand
CCATCGAGATAGTCGGAGACCTTCGCGACGACCTCGTCATCTACATCCACGTCATCCGTCATGGTGCTCTCCTACGTGCCTGGCGAGCCTCTTGCGCAGCACGAGCCGCGCGCGGTGCAGCCGCGACTTCACCGTGCCGTCGGGCAGCCCGGTGATCTCGCAGATCTCCTCGATCGACAGGTCCTCGACGTCGCGCAGCACCACGACGACGCGCTGATCGTCGTCGAGGTGGGCGATCGCCTCCTGGAGCAGGACCTCGAGCTGCGCGCCCTCGAGCGCGCGATCGGGCGGCGCGTGGCCGAGCGGTGCGCCGCTCGCGCCGTTGGTCTCGTGCGAGGTCTCGTCGAGCTCGTCCCGGTCGCGGTCGTGGCGGCGCGCGAGGTACTTGATCCGGTTCTTGCAGTGGTTGACCGTCACGCGGTAGAGCCAGGTCGAGAACTTCGACTCCTCGCGGAACGTCTCGATCGTCTTGAACACCGTGATGAAGACTTCCTGCGCCACGTCCTCGGCCTCGGCGCGGTGGCCGAGCATGCGGAACGTGATGTTGAACACGCGGTCGCGGTGGCTGTCGATCAGCTCGCGGAACGCTCGCTCGTCGCGGTCGCGCAGGCGCCGCAGCAGCGATCGCTCGAGCTCAGACATGTCCCGCGAGCATACTCGTCCGCGATCGTGGCGCCCGGCGCCACCGCGGCGCGCCTCCGCGACGGTGAAGTTTTCGAGCGCATTGAATTTTGTCGCGTTCCGTCGAGGGCTCGTCGGGAGCTACCGCGCAAGGTCTGCGGATCACGGCTTGGCGATCGACACCTCGATCCTGCGTGAGTTTCGCAGATTAAAGCCTGTTGTTCCGAGTGTTTGAATTCCAATAGACTTTCCGGGTGGCAAACGCATACCGCCAGGAGTAGCTTCGGACGTGCCACCGTTCGTCGGTTTTGGTCCGGCTGCTCAGTGGGAGTTGAAGCTACGTTCGTTATGAAACCCCCGCTTTGGAGCACCGCGGCCCCCTCCTGGGCGGGACAGTCGTCTGTTGGGCCAGATCGATCGAGCAAGAGATGAACACTCGTCTGTACGTTGGAAACCTTTCGTTCAACACCAATGCTGAAGGGGTCCGCACCGCGTTCCAGGAATTTGGAACCGTCAGTGATGTCCACCTGGTCTCGGACCGAGAGACCGGCCGGTCGCGCGGTTTCGCGTTCGTAACTATGGGAACTCCTGAGGAAGCCGCGAAGGCGATCGAAGGAATGGACGGTCGTACCCTGGATGGCCGCCCGCTTCGTGTGAACGAGGCCGAGCAGCGCCAGCAGCGCGGCGCCGGCGGCGGCGGTGGTGGCTTCCGTAGCGGCGGCGGCGGTTATGGTGGCGGCGGCGGTGGCAACCGCGGCGGCGGCGGCGGTTATGGCGGCGGTGGGTACGGCGGCGGCGGCGGTGGCGACTTCGGCGGTGGTGGCGGTGGCGGCGGCGACTACGGCGAAGGCGGCGGTCGTCGCGGTGGTCGCGGTGGTCGCGGCGGTGGCCGCGGCGGCGATCGCTGGTAGCGCTGAGCCCCGGCCCGTTTCAGGGCCGCAGTTTTTTTCCGCCGTCATTGATCGACCACGGCCGACGCGATCGGCCTCGCGTTCGATCTGTCAGGCGTGTCGCTCGTCAGCGGTCAGGCGCGCAGCTCGGCCGCGCGACGCGTCTCCGCAGGCACGAGCTTGCGTGGTGAGCGCTCGAGCAGCGACTCGAACATCGCGAGCATCTCGCTGCCCAGCGCCGTCAGCTCCTCCTCGTCGAACATCTTCTCGACCTCGGGAAAGAGCGTGTCCTCCTCCTCGTCGTGGGCGTGGTGGCGGATGTTCTCCTTGAGCACGGTCAGCTTGGCGTCGAAGTGCTCGTCGTCGCAGTCGAGCTCCATCATGTCCGCGAGCAGCCGCTTCACCGCGAGATGCTCCTCGGTGGACTCGATCAGCTGCTCGTGCGTCTCCTCGGTCATCACCGAGGGATAGAAGATCTTTTCCTCGATGGCCGAGTGCGCGGCGAGATTGTCCGCGAGCTTGATGAACAGTGCGCTTTTCTCCTCGGGGTCGTCGGAGTCCTCGATCTGGGCGATCAGGTCCTCGACCTCGGTGTGTTGGGAACGCAAAAGCTCGAGTGCGTTGACGCTCGTCGTTGACTTCATGGGGCCAAGTTTTGCAGTGCTCGTGCCATGCATCGCGCCGGAACTTTGGAGGTTTGAGCGAGAACGCGCCCGCGTCGTGCGCGCACGGGCATGCGTCGGACTCGCAAATGCCGGTGCGCGGTCCCGACGGCGCGTGCCTCGCTGGCGCGCGAGACTCGGATCGCGTGGCCCGGCGCACGACAGGGCGGCGACGGTGGCCGAGCGGACTGCCAGATCGGCACGCCCACCGTGTTTCTTGCGCACAGCACTGGATCACGCCAACACTCGGACATGCGCTTGCTCTCCCTCGGCGTCACCCGGCGCGTCACCTGGCCGGTCACCTGGCTGCCGGTCGCCGGTGTGATTGCGGCCCTGACCGGCAACGCGCGCGCCGACGCCGATTCCCTCGACGACGTGCTCGGTCCGCGCGAGATCGCCGTAGGCGAGGCCCTGCGCGGAGCCGCCACCGGCGCCAGCTCCGTCGACCTCAACCCGGCCGGCCTCTCGCTCAACCGCGAGCTGGTGTTCGAGGGCGGCTACGGTTATCGCGCGAGCGACTCGGCATCGCTGGTCGGCGTCTCGGCGTGCGACTCGACCAACGCGGTGCCGGGCTGCTTTTTCTACGAGTACACCGGGTCGAACCCCGACCTCGGCGGCATGACGATGCACCGCACGACCCACCTCGGCGGTCTCTCGCTGTCGCGCGCGCTCGTCCCGCGGGTCCTGGTCGGCGCCACCGCGAAGTACTTTCGCTTCAGCCCCGAGATGACCGGGGAGTCGAAGGCCAGCGGAACCACCTTCGATTTCGGTGCGACGATCCGGCTCAACGAGCTGTTCAACGTCGGCGTCTCGGCGCAGAACCTGTGGGCGAGCACCGACTCGCCGCAGTTCCCGCGCGCAGTCGGCGGTGGCGTCTATGCCCACGTGGTCTCGATGCTCGCGCTCAGCTTCGACGCGCGCTGGCGGCTCAACGGCGACGCGCAGGGCGCGCGCTACGGCGGCGGCGCGGAGCTGTTCCTGCGCGGCGGCGACGGCCAGTCGGGCTATCCGATCCGGGTCGGCGCGCTTCACGACAACGGCCTGGGCGCGACGTACCTCTCGGCGGGCCTGGGCTTCACGAGCCTGCACTTCGGCATCGATGTGGCGGGGCGGAGAGAGGTCAGGGGCGGCGATGAGACGCTGATCGTCGCCAGCATGCGGATCTACGGTCCTCGGTTCGCGGCCCCCGGCCTCGATTGAACGGCGCGGGTGTGTGCGCCCGCGCCCGATCCTCGCCAGGGCTGCACCAGGGCGCGCGCCGCTGATGGCATTCTGCGTCCAGCGGCAATTTTCGCCGGAGGCTGAGTTTGTCCTTACCGGGGTGCGTTCCTCACGCTACATAGGAGGAAGCTCTTCAGTTGATGTTCAATGTTCCGCTTTGGTCGAAAGCTGCCCTCTGAAAACCGCGGACAGCGATCCAGTGATGCTGTCGTCGCTGCAGCCGCACTGGACTTGAGCTGGATCACCGACACGTTCGCGATCGGCGGCAGCTTCGCGCCCAACCAGACCGAGGCGCTCGCGCGGGACCACGGCGTGGCGGCCGTCGTCGACGTTCGCGGCGAGGCGTGCGACGACGAGGTGCTGCTCGCCAAGCACGGCATCGAGCTCTTGCACCTGCCGACGATCGATTTCGAGCCGATCAGCCCGCGCATGCTGCAGCGCGGGACCGCATTCGTGACCGCGCATCTCGCCGCGGGCCGCCGCGTGCTCGTGCATTGCGCGCAGGGCATCGGTCGATCGGCGCTGCTCGGCCTGTGCGTCCTCGTCGAGTGTGGCCACGCGCCGATCAGCGCGCTGGCGCTGGCCAAGGCCCGGCGCAGGCAGGTATCACCGAGCCGCGCGCAGTACGAAGCGTGGGCG
>DATIPJ010000544.1:0-10903 GCA_035472155.1 Kofleriaceae bacterium | reverse complement strand
AACAGCGCATCGTCGAGGAGTCTACGCGGATTTCGAGGGCAATTGCTACTGTGCGACTGTGATCAGTAGCGCAGCCAGCGGACCAGCTCCTGGAGCCCCGGCCGCTTGCCGTACATGAGCACGCCCACGCGATAGATCTTGGCGGCCGCGCGCGCGACCAGCACGGTCGACGCGACGAGGATCGCCAGGGAAAGCGCGACTTCGCCCACGCTTGCGCCGCCGAGCACGTATCGCATCGGCATCAGCAGCGCCGACCAGAACGGCGCCATCGTCATGACGATCGTGGCCGTCCCATGCGGCTCGTTGCTCACCAGCTGGATGCACAGGACGCCGATGACCAAAAACATGGTCACCGGCATCTGGACTTGCTGGGTGTCTTGCTCCGACGAGACCATCGCTCCCACCGCGGCATACATCGATGCATAGAAGAAGAAGCCGAGGATGAAATAGATGATGATGATCGCGAGGTCGGCGAGGCCGATCGGCGGCAGCGCGGCCCCGCCGCCGGAGACGCCGAATGCGCCGAGGATCTGATCGCGATACGCGAGCGTGATGGCGCCGATCACCAGCCACACCGAGATCTGGACCAGGCCGGCCGCGCCGACGCCGAGGATCTTCCCCGCCATCAGAGAGCGCGGCTTGATGGTCGCGACCATGAGCTCCATCACGCGCGAGGTCTTCTCCTGCACGACGCTGCGCATCACGCTCACGCCGTACAGCGTGATCACCATGTAGAGGATGAACGCGAGCATGTACGCGATGAGGAACGACGCCATGCCCGAGGCGCCCTCGGTCTTGCCGTCGGTGTGGAGCGCGAAGACCTTGATGTCCGCCAGCACTGCCTCGAGCTTTTGCGGGTCGATGCCGGCTTCCTTGCCGCGCTGGACGCGGACGACCCGGCCGACCGCGTCGCGCAAGATCCGGTTGGTGCCCTCGCTCGCGGCGTTGTCGCCGCGGTACAGCACGATGCCGCCGTCGAGCGCGTTGGCTGGAATCGTGACGAAGCCGTTGATCGCGTGGTCGCGGATCCGCTTCATCTCGTCCGCCTCGGGCGTGTCGGCCGCGACGATGTTCGGCAGCCACTCGGCCTTGGTGAGCTGCTCGGCGAGCGGCTCGGCGAGCTTGCCGGTCGCATCGACGATGTCGACCCGGGCGCCCGTCGCGCCGCGCCCGGCGAGCACCGCGGGCACGACGACCAAGGCGACGATGAACACCGGCCCGAGCAGGGTCATCGCCACGAACCACTTCGACTGCACGCGCTCGAGGAACTCGCGGCGCGCGATCACATACGTCGTCCGCAGATCCCTCACGCAGCGACCTCCTCCCGGCGCTCGGCCACGGTCGCCGATGCCCCGACCCGATCCACGAAGATCTGGTGGAGCGTCGGCATCACGATCTCGAACCGCCGCACGCCGGCGCCCGCGCTCACCAGCGCGGCGAGCAGGGCCTGCGGCGTCGCGCCGTCGGCCAGCTTGACCTCGCAGTCGGCGACATCGGCGGCGCGCGGCGGGCGCCGCTCGGCGACCAGCGCGCGATCCGCGAGCACGGCGTCCGCGGCGGCGCGCGACGCGGCCTCGAAGCCGAGCGAGATGAGGCCGTCGGCCGCCTCGCGCTGCTTGATGTCCTTGAGCGCACCGTCGAGGATCTTCTTGCCGCGCGCGATGATGCACACGCAATCGACGACCTTCTCGGCCTGCTCCATCTGGTGGGTCGAGAACAAGACGGTTCTGCCTCGGTCGCGGATCTCGTCGACGACCTCGCGCAACACGTCGGCGTTGATCGGGTCGAGGCCGCTCCACGGCTCGTCGAGGATCACCAGCTCGGGCTCGTGGATCAGCGCGGTCGCGAACTGGACCTTCTGCTGCATGCCCTTGGACAGGTCCTGGATCCGGTTCTTGCCCCACTGCTGGAGGCCGAGGCGCTCGAGCCACATGCCGGCCCGACGCCGCGCTTCGGCCCGCGCGAGCCCGCGCAGCTCGCCGATCAGCTCGATCATGTCGGCGACCTTCATCTTGGGATACAGGCCGCGCTCCTCGGGCAGATAGCCGATCCTCTCGGCCGCCTCGGCGCCGGGCCGCAGCCCGTCGAGCAGGAGGATCTCTCCCTCGTCGGGGGCGAAGATGTCGTTGATCATGCGGAGCATGGTCGACTTGCCCGCGCCGTTGGGCCCCAGCACGCCGTACACCACGCCGCGCGGGACCTCGAAGGAGATGTGATCGACTGCCTTGTGATTGCCGAATGCCTTGACCAACCCGCGTACCACCAGTGCGTGCTTCATGCAGCTACCGTCCCTTTCTCCCCGTCTTTCGTACCGTCGGCACCGTCGAATCCCACCACCGCACGCTCGAGCACCGCCATGCGGATCGCGACGCCCCAGCTGACCTGCTGCAGGATCACCGCGCGCGGGCCGTCGGCGACCTGCGGCGCGAGCTCGACGCCGCGGTTGATCGGCCCGGGGTGCATGACGATCGCGTCGGCCTTGGCGAACCCCAGCGTGCGCTCGCTCAGCCCGAACGTGCGCGACAGCTCGCGCGTGTTGGGGAACCGCGGCGCCTCGCCCTCGAACCGCTCGTGCTGGATGCGCAGCATCATGACGACATCCACCCCGTCGAGCCCGTCCTCGAGCCGGCTGACCACGCGCACCCGCTCGCGCGTGACCTCGCCGCCGATCAGGTCGATGCCGCGCGGGATCAGCGTCAGTGGCGCGACCAGCCGGATGCGCGCGCCGAGCTTGGCCAGGCACAGGATGTTCGAGCGCGCGACGCGCGAGTGCGCGATGTCGCCGACGATGGCGACGTCGAGGCCTTCGATCGACCGGCTCTGCCCGCCCGCCGCCGGCTTGCCCTTGATCCGGCGAATCGTCGCGGCGTCGAGCAGCGCCTGCGTCGGGTGCTCGTGCTGACCGTCGCCCGCATTGATCACGGCGCACTTGACGTGATTGGCCAGCATCGCCGCCGCGCCGCCGAACGAGTGTCGCACGACGATGACGTCCGGATACATCGCCTCGAGGTTGTCGGCGGTGTCGAGCAGCGTCTCGCCCTTGGAGATCGACGAGCCCGAGCTCGAGATGTTGATCGCCTCGGCCGACAGCCGCTTGGCGGCGAGCTCGAACGACGTTCGCGTGCGCGTCGAGTTCTCGAAGAACAGGTTGATCACCGTGCGGCCGCGCAGCGACGTCAGCTTCTTGATCGGCTCGCTGGCGAGTGCCCAGTAGCGATCACCGTGGTCGAGGATTCGCACGATCTCGACGGCATCCAGGTCGGCGATGCTGACCAGGTGACGGGGCACCTAGCTCATATAGCAGAACCCAAAGTGCTATGGTCACGCGTGCCCTCAGATCGGGTGGATCGCACCGGCCAGGTGATCGGCCAGCGGTTTCACATCGATGCCCTGATCGGCCACGGCGCGATGGCCGACGTCTACCGCGCGCGCGATCTCGAGACCGGGGGCGACATCGCGCTCAAGATCCTGAAGCGGAGTCTGGCCGGCGACCCGGCGATCCAGCAGCGCTTCGCGCGCGAGGCCGACGTCCAGGCCAAGCTGCGGCACCCCAATGTCGCAGCGCTCCACGCCACCGGGGTCACCGAATACGACGAGCCCTACCTCGTCGTCGAGCTGCTCCGCGGCAAGACGCTGCGCCATGTGATCAAGACCGAGGGCCGGGTCGCCCCGCGCAAGGCCGCGAGCTACGCCTGGCAGGCGCTGCAGGGCCTGGCCGAGATCCACGGCAGCGGCGTCCTGCATCGCGACCTCAAGCCGGCCAACATCATGCTCGAGCCGTCGCCGGGGCCAGTCGAGCGCGTGGTCCTGATCGACTTCGGGTTCGCCACGCTCGAGGGCGCCGCGCGACTCACGCAGCAGGGCACCGTGGTCGGAAGCCTGACGTACATCGCGCCGGAGCGGCTGCGCGGCGAGCTGCCCGATCGCCGCAGCGACCTCTACGCGATCGGCATCATCCTGTTCGAGATGCTGCAGGGCACACCGCCGTTCACCGCGGCCAAGGACATCGACCTCGTCGAGCTGCAGCTCGATGCCGCACCGCCGCCGCTCGACGACGGTGCGCCCGCGGCGCTGGGCGCGATCATCGACTGCGCGCTCGCCAAGCAGCCGGGCGACCGCTACTTCGACGCCGCCGAGATGGCCCGCGCCCTCGAGGCCGCCGCCCGGTCGCTCTGACCGCTGACTCGCTCGCCTGCTAGTTGCAAGCGCCGGTCGCGCAATCGCACGGCGCGGGCACGTTCGCGAGCTTGCAGCCGTCGGTGGCCTGCTGCGGCGGCAAGAGAAAGCTCTGCATCATGCGCAGTGCGGCGGGCTTGCGGTTGATGCCGCCGTGGGTCCCGTTGTCCTTGGCCGGCGGCACGTTGGTCTCCGGCGGCAGCGGCGTCGGGTGGTCATCGAAGACGACGATGCCGTTGGCGAACGAGCCAGGCTGGATCGGCACCTGCCAGGGCGTCTTCACCGGCGGGCCGATCATCTCGATGCCCATCGTGCGCGCCACCATCTCGGTCGTGATGTTCGAGACCAGGCAGTCGCCGATCGAGTACCACATGAGGATGTTCTTCGCGGGCTGGCCGAACAGCGGGTCCCTGATCACGTGTGCCGCGGTGGTGATCGGATCGTAGGGCTCGAAGCCCATGCCGAACAGCGCGATGTCGAGCTGGTAGACCTCGGGGTCCTGGTAAGCGCCCTGGATGATGCTCTTGAGCAGGTTCCACGCGTTGGAGCGCTCGATCAGCATCGACCAGTTGCCGCCTGGGACGGCGAGCACACCGCGCACCAGGTTGGGGTCGTACGCCATGAGCACGTTGCCCATGATGCCGCCGAGCGAGCCGCCGACGTAGTACGTCCGGGTCGGGTCGATGACCGGGCTGCCGCCGACCTGGAACTGCGGCGAGGCCGCCATCGGGCCGCGCGCGATCGACTCGAGCGCCATGAAGTCGATGATCGACTGCGCGAGCTTCTCGGTGACCTCCGCGCCGCGGTTGAGATCGCTCACGCCGGCGGCGGCGGTCGCGAGCTGGCGCGAGGTCAGCCCGATGAAGTCGCCGGCGATGATGACGATGCAGCTACCCTCGGCGAGCTCGGCGACGAAGCCGTCGTCGAGCAGCTCGGCCGCCGAGCCGAACAGGCCGTGGCCGAAGATGACGGTCGGCCGCGGCAGCGGCTGGGTCTTCACGCACGCCGGGATGATCGCGGCGAACTGGGCGTCGCGCAGCCCGTGCAGCTGAGGCTTGCCGTCGGCGCCGCGCTGCATCACCGAGCCCGGGCCCTCGTCGTTGGTGAGGAAGTTGGGCGACTGGAACGTGCCGAGGAAACCCCTGGGATAGCTATCGGGCGATGGCGATTGATCCGTAGCGGTGAAGGTCAGCTGCGCGCCGCGCTCGCCGATCGCGGGCAGGGCGGCCGTGCGCATCGCCGTCAGGTCCGAGCGCAGCATGTCGTCGGAGGCGGTCGTGAAGTCCCACGCGAGCACGAGCTCGGCCTTCGAGACGCCGGCCGCCGCGAGCTTGTCGAACATCGCGGGCGCGCGCGCCGCCATCGCCGCAAACCGCGGATGATCGAAGCTCGCGCCGTCGCGCAGTGCCGCGAACCCCGGCGAGACCGGCAGCGGGCTGCCGTCGGCGCTCTTGACCGTGTTGCGGATCGCGACCGCGTAATGCGTCTTCTCGTGCAGGCGCACCAGCGGGCGGATCACGAGCGCCCGCGAGGGGACATCGACCACGTTCTGATCGACCTCGGCGAAGAACGCCGCGCGCTCGCCGCGATCGAGATCGAGCACGACGATCGGCGAGCCGGGCGAGAGTGAGTCATCGGGGTTCTTGAACGACGGCAACCCGTCGGACGACACGCCGCCGGGGAACATCGCCAGCATCGGCCCGGTCGGCGAGAAGCCGTCCCAGCGCGCGTTGAACGGCGCCGGATCGACCGGCACGCCGGGCGTGTTGACCGGCATGCCGTCGGCCGGCAGGTCGAGCCGCAACTGCGTGGCCGTCGACGGCTCCGCCGCGGTGTACGTCTGCGACGGCCACGGCAGGAGGCAGCCCTGGCCGCCGAGCGGGTTGCACGCATCCGGGATCGCCGATGCCGGAGGAGGATTGCTCTCGCCGCTGCACGCCGCGACCACCAGGACGACGAGGATTGTGCGGTGGGTCATACGACGCCTCGACGGTAACACCCTCGGTTCTGCATCGCGGACCGCAAACGTGGCCAAGGGCAGCGATGGCTGTAAACATCGGGGGCCCGCGTGTACCTGCCCTTGCTCGATCGGCTCCTGTACCGCCGCCCGTTCGAGGGAGGCAGCGCGCGGCGCTACGCCGACGACGAGCGCCCCGCGTTCGGCGACCTCGACGACCGCCTCCTCGATCGCCTCGCCCCCCAGCTCACCGCGCCCGCCGGCCCACCCGCCGCCGCCCTCGTCGGCGCATCCGCCGGCCCACCCGCCAGCGCCCTCGTTGGCCCATCCGCCGGCCCACTCGTCGGCGCATCCGGCCGGCGCCTCCTCGACCTCGGCTGCGGGCCTGCCACCTTCGCGCGGCGCGCCGCCGAGCGCTTCCCCGGCCTCACCGTCGTCGCCGTCGAGCCCAGCCACGACTTCGCGCGCCCCGGCATCGTGCGCGCCGTCGGCGAGGCCCTGCCGCTCGCCGATCGCTCGATCGACGTCGCGATCTGCCTCTCCTCGATCCGTCACGTCCGCGACCGCGCGGCTACGCTGCGCGAGCTGCGCCGCGTCGTGCGCGGCCTCCTGGTCATCGTCGAGCTCGACCCCGACGCCGATGCCCGCCGCGTGGCCACCCACGCCCACCGCCTCGCCTCGCCGGTGGTCCGCCGCCTCTTCGCCCCACTCGTCCTGCGCACCGCCCCGCCCTCCCACGTCATCGCCGCCCTCGCGCGCGAAGCCGGCTTCACCGTCCGCGAGCTGCGCGCAGACCCGATCCAGCCGGTCTACGTGATGGACCTCGTGTGACAACCGGTTCGCGGCGTAGGTTTCACGGGCACCGCGCAGCGCTACCCGATCTGCGTGCGGCGGGCGAGCATCTCGATCAGGTCCATCTTGGTGAGGATGCCGATCACGCTGCGCTGATCGTCGACGACGATCGCGACCTCGCCGCGCTCGAAGATGCGAGGCAGCTCGCCCGAGCTGGCGTGGAGGGCCACCGTCGCGACCTTGCGCTCCATGACCTCGGCGACGATCGTCTCCTTGTTGGCGCGGCCGGAGACCAGGTGGTGGAGGAGATCGCTCTCGGTGAGGATGCCGGCCAGCTTGCCGTGATCGAGGACCGGCATCTGCGAGATGCCGTGGTCCTTGAACAGCTCGGTCGCGCGGTCGAGCTTGTCGTTGAGGTCGAGCGAGATGATCTCGCGGCGGCCGAGGGCGCGCACGCAGTCGCCGACGGTGCCGACCTCCCAGTCGCCCTTGACGAAGCCCTGCTGTCGCATCCAGCGATCGTCGACGAACTTGGTCAGGTAGTTGCGGACCGAGTCGGGCAGGATCACGACCACGCGCTTGCCGGCCGGCAGGTCGCGGCAGACCTGGAGCGCGGCCCACACCGCGGAGCCCGACGAGCCGCCGCACAGCAGGCCCTCCTGGCGGATCAGCTGGCGCGCGACGACGAACGAGTCGCGGTCGGTGGATTTGATCCAGCGGTCGACCAGGCGGCGGTCGAGGACGTCGGGGATGAAGTCGTAACCGATGCCCTCGACCTTGTAGCTGCGGATCTCGCCCGGGCCGGCGAGGATCGAGCCTTCGGGATCGACGCCGATGACCTTGCAGCTCGGGATCTCGCGCTTGATGACGCGCGCCACGCCGGTGATCGTGCCGCCCGTGCCGGCGGTCATGACGACCGCGTCGAGCTGGCCGCCGCACTGGTCGATGATCTCGCGGCCGGTGCCCTCTTCGTGCGCCGCCGGGTTCGACGGGTTCGAGTACTGATCGAGGATGTGCGAGTTGGGGATGACTTCCTTGAGCCGCCGCGCGACGCCGATGTGGCTGTCGGGCGAGTCCCAGGCGGCCTCGGTCGGCGTGCGGATGATCTCGGCGCCGAGCGCCTCGAGCACGACCTGCTTCTCCTGCGACATCTTCTCCGGCATCGTGATGATCACGCGGTAGCCGCGCACGGCGGCCGCCATCGCGATGCCGATGCCGGTGTTGCCCGAGGTGGGCTCGATCAGCGTGTCGCCTGGCTTGATGCGGCCCGAGCGCTCGGCGTCGCGCAGCATGCGTATGCCGATGCGATCCTTGACCGAGCCGCCCGGGTTCATGAACTCGCACTTGCCGAGCAGCTCGCACGCAAGGCCCTTGCCGATCCGCGACAGCCGCACCATGGGCGTCTGTCCGGTGGAATCGAGGATCGAATCGAGAATCTCCTGGTCCGCCATCGCGCGCACTGTACCTGCAACCTCGCCGCGCGGCGCCGATCCGACCGGTCGGTGCGGCGCCATCCACGATGACGGCGCCTCGTCCGCTGGTTCATGGCGAGGCTCTCCAAACGATGGTAATCAGGGCCGATGGCCACCATCGATCGCTTGCGCGAAACCCTCGAGCGCCGCATCGTCGTGCTCGACGGGGCGATGGGGACCAGCATCCAGGGGCTGGAGCTGGGCGATGAAGCCGACTGGCGCGGCGACCGCTTCCGCGACCACCCGATGTCGGTCAAGGGCTGCCTCGATCTGCTCGTGCTCACGCGCCCCGAGGCGATCGAGCAGATCCACCTCGAGTTCCTGCGCGCCGGCGCCGACATCGTCGAGACCAACACGTTCACCGCGACGTCGGTCGCGCTCGCCGACTTCGGCCTCGAGGCCGTGGTCCGCGATCTCAACCTCGCCGCCGCCAGGGTCGCGCGCAGCGCCGCCGATCGCGCCGAGCGCGAGGACGGCCGCCCGCGCTGGGTCGCCGGCTCGATCGGCCCGACGACGAAGACCGCGTCGCTGTCGCCCGACGTCAACGATCCGGGCGCCCGCGCGGTGACGTTTCGCCAGCTCGCCGACAGCTATGGCGAGCAGGCGCGCGCGCTGATCGAGGGCGGCGTCGACCTGCTGATCACCGAGACCCACATCGACACGCTCAACTGCAAGGCGTCGCTGTACGCGATCGCCGAGCTGTTCGAGCACGGCGTGCGCGAGGTACCGGTCATCGCGTCGGTCACGATCCCCGACCGCTCGGGCCGCACGCTGTCGGGCCAGACCGTCGAGGCGTTCTTCAACTCGGTCGCCCACGCGCGGCTCCTCGCGGTCAGCATCAACTGCGCGCTCGGCGCCGACGACATGCGGCCGCACGTCGCCGAGCTCGCGCGGATCGCCGGCGTCCCGGTGGCCTGCTACCCCAACGCCGGCCTGCCCAACGAGTTCGGCGGCTACGACGACACGCCCGAGCACATGGCCAAGATCCTCGGCGGCTTCGCGCGCGAGGGCATGCTGAACCTGGTCGGCGGCTGCTGCGGCACGCGGCCCTCGCACATCGCGGCGATCCGCGCCGCCATCGAGGGCGTGCCGCGCCGGCAGATCCCCGCGCCGCCGCGGCACATGCGTTTGGCCGGCCTCGAGCCGCTGACGATCACCCCCGAGACCAACTTCGTCGTGATCGGCGAGCGCACCAACGTCACCGGCTCGGCGGCGTTCCGCCGGCTCATCAAGGACGACAAGTACGACGAGGCGGTCGCGGTCGCGCGCCAGCAGGTCGAGAGCGGCGCCAACATCCTCGACGTCTGCATGGACGAGGGCATGCTCGACGGCCCGTCGGCGATGCGCCGCTTCCTGTCGCTGATCGCCGCCGAGCCCGACATCGCGCGCATCCCGGTGATGGTCGACTCGTCGAAGTTCTCGGTGATCGAGGCCGGCCTCGAGTGCCTGCAGGGCAAGAGCGTCGTCAACTCGATCTCGCTCAAGGAGGGCGAGGCCGAATTCGTGCGCCAGGCGCGCATCGTGCGCAAGTTCGGCTCCGCGGTCGTCGTGATGGCGTTCGACGAGACCGGCCAGGCGACCACGGTCGGCCACCGGCTCGCGATCGCCGAGCGCGCGTACAAGATCCTCACCGAGCAGGTCGGGTTCCCGCCCGAGGACATCATCTTCGACCCCAACATCCTGACCATCGGCACCGGCATCGAGGAGCACGACCCGTACGCGGTCAACTTCATCGAGGCCGCGACGCGCATCAAGCGCGAGCTGCCGTTCGCCAAGATCTCGGGCGGCGTCTCGAACCTGTCGTTCTCGTTCCGCACCTCGCCGCGCGTACGCGAGGCGATGCACGCGGTGTTCCTCTACCACGCGATCCGCGCCGGCCTCGACATGGCGATCGTCAACGCCGGCCAGCTCGCGGTCTACGACGAGCTCGATCCGGTGCTGCGCGAGCACGTCGAGGACCTCGTGCTCAACCGCCGCCCCGACGCGACCGAGCGCATGCTCACGTTCGCCGCGACGCTGACCGGCGAGACCGCCAAGCAGGTCGACGAGCTGGCCTGGCGCCGCCAGCCGCTCAAGGACCGGCTCGCCCACGCGCTCGTCAACGGCATCACCGACTTCATCGATCCGGACGTCGCCGAGGCCCTGGCGGTGTACGCCAAGCCGCTCGACATCATCGAGGGCCCGCTGATGGACGGCATGAACATCGTCGGCGGGCTGTTCGGCGCGGGCAAGATGTTCCTGCCCCAGGTCGTCAAGAGCGCGCGGGTCATGAAGAAGGCGGTCGCGATCCTCGAGCCGCTGATGGACGCCGAGAAGCGACGCACCGGCGTGACGACCGCCAAGGGCAAGATGGTGATCGCCACCGTCAAGGGCGACGTCCACGACATCGGCAAGAACATCGTCGCGGTCGTGCTGCGCTGCAACGGCTACGAGGTCACCGACCTCGGCGTCATGGTGCCCGGCCACAAGATCCTCGACACCGCGACCGAGCTCGGCGCCGACCTGG
>DATIPJ010000543.1:0-8390 GCA_035472155.1 Kofleriaceae bacterium | reverse complement strand
GTTCGCGCTCAAGACCGGCGGCACGGTGGTCGTCACCGTCGCGCTCGGCGTCTTGCTCTACACGCGCGGCCGGCGGCGCGCTCGCCTCGCCCGCGCGGTGGCTAGGGAGCGTTCGGCGCCCGGGGCGTAGGCGTCTGCGTGATCAGGAAGTCGGCAGCGCCGTCGCCGTCGTGGGTCGCGTCGCCATCGTCCTTGCCGTCGAACGGCAGGCGCCCCGCGCTGCGATCGTTCGACATCGCCGGTGCCGGGTTGGTCTCGATGAACGGGTGGCCCGCCGAGACCGTGCCGTAGGCGACCGCGTCGACGAGCGCGCCGGTGGAGATCGTGCCGGCCCGTAATCCGACCGCGCCGTTGGTCTGCTGCAGGATGCCGCTGCTCGGCATGGTCCACTTCGGCCCGTCGGCGGTTCCGGTGAACCCGGAGCCAGCGTACAGACGGTACTCCCCGGGCGCCATCTGACCGGCGAGCGTCGCCATGAGGTTGGTGTCAACCGTCCCGACGTTGCTCGCTGCGCGATAGACCAGGCTCCAGGTGTTGACGTCCTGCGTGGTCGTGCACGGATTGTAGATCTCGACCCATTCGTCGATCGCGGAGGCCGCGCTGCCCGTCGCGAGCTCGTTGATCACCGGATGGCACACAAAGCTCGTGACGCTGACGGTCATCGTCGCAGGGGCGGCCGGGGTCAGCGTGGCGGTGATCGTCGCCGTGCCCTGCTGGGTGTGCGCACGGATCGCCCCGGGGTCGATGCTCGCGACCGCGTCATCCGATGTGCCGTAATCCGCGGTCGCGGTGACATCCTCCGACGTCCCATCCATGTGCACGTGCAGGACACGGAGATGCACCGCCTGGTTCTGGGCGATCCGGATGTCGCCCAGGCTGAACGCGAGGTGATCGGTGCCCGGCTGGGTGTCGATCGCGCTGTCGTTCGCGGCGTCATCGGCAGCGTCGGCGCCCCCGTCGGAGCGCGGCTTGGGGTCCTCGATCCCGAGCAGCGAGGAGCACGCCCCGAGGAGAACCAGTCCAGGCCCGAGGAGAACCAGTCGAGGCCCGAGGAGAACTAGCCCAGGTAGGACCACGGAGACCGGGCGCACGGCATGAGCCTATCAGACGCTGCACGTCTGGTTAGGGGAAGGCCGCTCGGATACTCGCGTTCTGGCTTGGTTGACGCGCGGGAAAGAGGGTACCGTCGAGCGCCGTGTCGGGTAGTTCGGCCGCGAGCGACCATGTCCTTACGACTGAAGGGCTCACCAAGGACTTCCGTGGCTTCGTCGCCGTGAAGTCGGTGAGCCTGAAAGTCCGCCGCAACTCGATTCACGCGCTGATCGGCCCCAACGGTGCCGGCAAGACGACGTGCTTCAACCTCCTGACCAAGTTCCTGAGCCCGTCGGCGGGCACGATCACCTACAAGGGACTCGATATCACCGGCCTCAAGCCGGCGCAGGTCGCGCGGCGGGGCCTGGTGCGGTCGTTCCAGATCTCGGCGGTGTTCCCCCACCTGACGGTGCTCGACAACGTGCGGATCGCACTGCAGCGCAAGCGGGGGCACTCGTTCGACTTCTGGCGCTCGGCGCGGGTACTGCGCGCGTTCGAGGATCGCGCCACGGAGCTGCTCGATGCGGTCGGGCTCGCCAGCTTCGCCGACACGCGCGCCGTCGAGCTGTCGTACGGCCGCAAGCGCGCGCTCGAGATCGCGACCACGCTGGCGCTCGATCCAGAGACGATGCTGCTCGACGAGCCGATGTCGGGCATGGGGCACGAGGACGTCGGGCGGATCGCCGCGCTGATCAAGAAGCTCGCGGTCGAGCGCACCATCGTCATGGTCGAGCACAACCTGAGCGTCGTCGCGGACCTGTGCGACACGATCACCGTGCTGGCGCGCGGCGAGATCCTCGCCGAGGGCGACTACGCACAGGTCTCGAAGAACCGCGACGTGGTCCAGGCGTACATGGGGACCGCACATGCCTGACGCCGCCGAGCCAGCAACGGAGCCAGCACCGGAGTCACCGTACCGCGAGGCCTCGTTCCGCGAGCGCGCGGGAGAGACCGTGCTCGCGGCCCAGGATCTCAATGCCTGGTACGGCGAGTCGCACATCCTGCACGGCATGACGCTCCAGGTGCGCGCGGGCGAGCTGGTCACGCTGCTCGGCCGCAACGGCGCCGGCAAGACGACGACGCTCAAGGCGATCATGGGCATGGTGCCCAAGCGCACCGGCAGCGTGCGCTTCGAGGGCAAGGAGCTGGTGCGGCTGCCGTCGAACCGGATCGCGCGGCTCGGCATCGCGTTCTGCCCCGAGGAGCGCGGCATCTTCGCGAGCCTCAACGTCCACGAGAACTTGCTGCTGCCGCCCAAGGTCCGCGCCGGCGGGCTCAGCGAGCCGCAGATCTTCGAGCTGTTTCCCAACCTTGCGGAGCGGCTCAAGAGCCCGGGGACCAAGCTGTCGGGCGGCGAGCAACAGATGCTGGCGATCGCGCGGATCCTGCGCACCGGCGCGCGGTTCCTGCTGCTCGACGAGCCGACCGAGGGCCTCGCGCCGGTGATCGTCCAGCAGATCGGCGCGACGATCCAGCGGCTCAAGACCGAGGGATTCACGATCCTCCTCGTCGAGCAGAACATCAAATTTGCGCAGACCGTCGCGGACCGCCACTACGTCGTGGAGCACGGGCGCGTGGTCGACATGGTCGCCAATGGCGATCTTCCGTCGAGCATGGAGAGGCTGCGCGTCTATCTCGGAGTCTAGCGTTCGAGTCTCATGTTCCGTTGAACCCCAGGAGCTGCGATGTTGACCCACCTGCCCAAGCGAATCGCTGATCGATCATTGATCTTCGTCCTGTGTACGGCGGCGCTGTGTGCGGCGACCGCGTGCAAGAAGCAGTCGGAGCAAAAGGCAGGTGGCTCGGCCCCCGCGTCGGGTGCACCGGCGGGCGGGTCGGCGCCCGCGGCTGCGCCCGCAGGAGGTGGCGGCAACAAGCTGGTCATCGGCGTGCTGAGCGACATGTCCGGCCTGTACGCCGACCTCGGCGGCCAGGGCTCGGTGATCGCCGCGCAGATGGCGGCCGAGGAGGTCGGCAACACCGTCGCGGGCATGCCGATCGAGATCATCTCGGCCGATCACCAGAACAAGCCCGACATCGGCTCCAACATCGCGCGCGAGTGGTACGACACCAAGAACGTGGACGTCATCGTCGACGTACCGACCTCGTCGGTCGCGCTCGCGGTCAGCCCGATCACCGCCGACAAGAACAAGGTGTTCCTGGTCAACGGCGCGGGCACGTCGGACCTGACCGGCGCCAAGTGCTCGCCCAACACGGTGCACTGGGCGTACGACACCTGGGCGCTGGCCAACGCGGCCGGGCGCGAGATCGTCAAGAACGGCGGCGACACCTGGTTCTTCCTGACCGTGGACTACGCGTTCGGCACCGCGCTCGAGCGCGACACGCGCGCGGCGATCGAGGCCAACGGCGGCAAGGTGCTCGGCGCGGTCAAGCATCCGCTCAACACCGCGGACTTCTCGTCGTTCCTGCTCCAGGCCCAGGGCTCCAAGGCCAAGGTCGTCGCGCTGGCCAACGCCGGCGGCGACACGATCAACTCGATCAAGCAGGCCTCCGAGTTCGGCATCATGTCCAAGGGCCAGCAGGTCGCAGGCCTGCTGGTGTTCATCGCGGATATCAACGCGCTCGGCCTGCCGACCGCCAAGGGCCTGATCCTGAGCGAGTCGTTCTACTGGGATCGCGACGACAACACGCGCGCGTTCGCCAAGAAGTTCGCCGCCAAGTTCGACGGCCGCATGCCCACGATGATCCACGCCGGTGTCTACGCCTCGCTGCTCCACTACTTCAAGGCGATCAACGAGCTCAAGAGCGCCAAGGATGGCAAGGCGGTCGTCGCCAAGATGGAGGCGACGCCGACCGACGACCCGCTGTTCGGCAAGGGGACGATCGATCCCAACGGCCGCAAGCGCCACTCGATGTACGTCTATCAGGTCAAGACTCCCGAGGAGTCGAAGGCCAAGTGGGACTATTACAAGCTGATCCGCGAGGTCCCCGCGGACCAGGCATTCCGCAAGCCGGCCGACAGCGGCTGCCCGCTGGTCAAGTAGTCGCTCGATGAGTGTGTCTGCAGAAGCGTTGTTCGCCCAGCTGCTGCTGGGCCTGATCAATGGCGCATTCTACGCGCTGTTGAGCCTGGGCCTCGCGATCATCTTCGGGCTGCTCAACGTCATCAACTTCGCGCACGGCGCGCTCTACATGCTGGGCGCGTTCATCGCGTGGGGGCTCTTGCACTACGCCGGCATCGGCTACTGGCCGGCGCTCATCATCTCGCCGCTCGTCGTCGGTGCGCTCGGCATCGTCCTCGAGCGCACGATGCTGCAGCGGCTGTACCGGCTCGATCCGCTGTACAACCTGCTGCTCACGTTCGGGCTGGCGCTGATCATCCAGGGCCTGTTCCGCGAGCGGTTCGGCTCGTCGGGGCAGCCCTACGAGATCCCCGAGGTCCTCCGCGGCGTCAAGGACATGGGCTTCATGGTCGTGCCGACCTATCGCATCTGGGCGATGGTCGTCTCGCTCGTGGTGTGCCTCGTCACCTGGTACGTCACCGAGCGCACGCGGCTGGGGTCGTACCTGCGTGCGGCCACCGAGAACCCGGCGCTCGTACAGGCGTTCGGCATCAACGTGCCGCGCATGGTGACCGTGACCTACGGCCTCGGCGTGGCGCTCGCCGCGTTCGCCGGTGTGCTGGCGGCGCCGATCTACCGGGTGAGCCCGCTCATGGGCGCCGACCTCATCATCATCGTGTTCGCGGTGGTCGTGATCGGCGGCATGGGCTCGATCATGGGCTCGATCGTCACCGGCTTCGCGCTCGGGCTGATCGAGGGCCTCACCAAGGTCTTCTATCCACCGGCCGCCAACACCGTGGTGTTCGCGCTGATGGCGCTGGTGCTGCTGGTCCGGCCGGCCGGGCTGTTCGGAAAGGCGCCATGAGCCGCAAGAGATGGCGCAGCGAGTACACGGTGTTCGTCGTGATGACGGCGCTGCTCGTGCTCGCACCGCTCGTCGCGTATCCGGTGTTCCTGATGAAGTGCCTGTGCATGGCGCTGTTCGCCTGCGCGTTCAACCTCCTGATCGGCTACGTGGGCCTTCTGTCGTTCGGCCACGCGATCTTCCTGGGCTGCGCCGGCTACGCGTCGGCCCACGCGGCCAAGGTCTGGGGGCTGCAGCCCGAGGTCTCGATCGTGTTCGGCACCGCGACGGCCGCGCTGATCGGCCTCGTCGTCGGCTGGCTCGCGATCCGGCGCCAGGGCGTGTACTTCGCGATGATCACGCTCGGCCTCGCGCAGATGATCTACTTCTACTGCCTCGAGGCCACGTTCACGCACGGCGAGGATGGCATCCAGTCGGTGCCGCGCGGGGCGCTATTTGGCATCATCGATCTCAACGACACGATGACGATGTACGGCTTCGTGCTGGTCGTCTTCCTGATCGGATTCTCGATCATCTATCGCGTCATTCACTCGCCGTTCGGCGCGGTCTTGACCGCGATCCGCGAGAACGAGGCGCGCGCGACCTCGCTCGGCTACAATACCGATCATTACAAGCTGATCGCATTCGTGCTGTCGGCGGCGCTCGCCGGAATGGCCGGCGCGACCAAGGTGCTGGTGTTCCAGCTCGCGTCGCTGACCGACGTGCACTGGACGACGTCGGGCGAGGTCGTTCTCATGACGCTGATCGGCGGGCTGGGCAAGTTCAGCGGCCCGGTGGTCGGTGCGTTCGTCGTCGTCGCGCTCGAGAACTACCTCGCCCGGTTCGGCGGCTGGGTCACCGTCGCACAGGGCGTGGTGTTCGTGCTGTGCGTGCTCACGTTCCGGCAGGGCATCGTGGGCAAGCTGAGCAACGCGCTCAAGTTGCCGCTCTGAACACGCGCCCGAGTCCGGACGAGTTGCCGCTGTGAGCGGGAGCGTGATACCCGTTCGCGATGACCTCTCTCTTGCGCGCGCTGTTCCTGGGAGCGATCGCGCTGGCCGCCGCGTGCGCCCGGCCGGAGCCACGCAGCGCCGTCGCGCCGCGGATCGCCGCCGGTCAGCTACCGAGCCTCGATCGCTGGCGACAGCATGTCACCGACGAGCTCCTGCCGTTCTGGACCCTGCCCGATGCGCTCGGCACGCCGGTCGGCAACTTCCCGACCTTTCGCTGCAACGACGGCTCGCTGTTTCGCACCGAGTCACCTTGCTCCGAGCTGGCCAACGCCCCGCGCTGGATCACCAGCGAGCTCGCGCGCGACTACACGCGCATGAAGTCGCGGCAGACGTATCTCTACGGCGTCGCATTCCACATCACGGGCGAAGAGCGTTATCTCGAGTACGCGCGTGCGGGTGTCGCGTGGCTGCGCGAGCATGCCTACGAGCGCGATACCGGCAGCGCCGTGACCTACTGGGTGAATGGCAAACCCGAGCCGCCGCCCGACGAGCGCACCACGCAGGATCTCGCCTACGCCCAGGTCGGCCTGGCCTTCTACTACTACCTGACGCGCGATCCGGACGTGCTCGCCGATCTCGTCCGGCTCGAGCGCCACATCATGACGAAGTACTGGGATGATTCGACCGGGCCAGCCGGCGGCATGCTGCGCTGGGTCAACGCCGACGGCCCGACCCCGGGCGACCGCAAGCGCCAGGAGCTGGTGTCACAGCTCGACCAGATCAACGCGTACATGCTCGTCGTGGCGCCGCTCCTCGAGGACGAAGCGGTCGCGAAGGCATGGCAGGGCGACATGGTGCGCCTGGCGCACGTGGTGAAGGACCGGTTCTTCGCGCCCGAGCTCGGGATGTTCCACGGCACGACCCACGACCCGGCCGCGAGCGGCCTCGGCACGCGCCACACCGATTTCGGCCACTCGATGAAGTCGCTGTGGATGCTCTACCTCGTCGGGCAGCGCACGGGCGACCCCGCGCTGGTCGACTTTGCGCGCCCGCTCGTCGCGCCGCTCCTCGCGCGCGCCGCGCAGCCCTCGGGCTGCTGGGCCTCGGAGCCGGCCGCCGACGGCACGCTCCACACCGATTCGCAGTGGTGGATCTCCGCCGAGCTCGACCAGGCCGCGGCCACGCTCGCCGGGCGCGAGCCCATCGCCGAGCCGTACGCGAAGTACCTCGCGAGGAGCTACGACTGCTGGCTCACGCGCTTCGTCGATCACAAGAACCACGACGTGTGGCCGTTCGTCCCGGCCGACTGGAACCCATCTGCGTTCGATCACGACGCGCCGGCCAAGCTTCACCACTGGAAGAATGGCTATCACGCGATGGAGCACGCGCTGGTCGCGATGATCACGACGGCCGGCCTCACCGGTCAGCGCCTTCCGCTCTACTACGCCTTCGTGAAGGACCCGCCAGCGTCGCGCATCCAGCCCTACTACTTCAGCGGCACGATCGCGAACGACACCGCGCACCAGCTACCGCAGCACCCGACCCTCCATGGCCACAAGGTCGTGTTCAGCGATCTGCGCTGACGACTCCGCCTCGGAAGTGGACGCGACTACTTGGCGCCCGAGCCCGGCCCCGGGTTCGCCGGCGGCGTCGGGTTCGCCGGGTTCGCCGGCGGATTTGGCGTCGGCGTGGCGGCGGGTGCTGGCGCCTTGGCGTCGGCTTTCGGTGGCGGCGGTGTCGGTATGCAGCCCGGCATCTGCGACTGCAATAGCGCGATGATGCCGATGACCGCGGCCCCGGCCACCGAGTGCCACCACACCTTGCGGAAGATCGGGCCCAGCGCGTGGGCTCGCTCGTCCGGATCTTCGTAGGTCGCGGCGCAGGCCACCATGATCGACTGCGCATCGATCATCTTGCCCATCACGCCGCCGGTGGAGTTGGTCGCCACGACGAGGATCGGGTTCAGGTGCAGCTGCTGCGCGGTGATCTTCTGCAGGCTGCCGAACAGCGCGTTCGACGCGGTGTCCGAGCCGGTGAGGAACACGCCGAGCCAGCCGAGGTACGCGGCGAAGAACGGATACATCGCCCCCGCGCCGACGAACATCAGGCCGAGCACGGCGTCGGTGCCGGCGTAGCGGGTGAGGTAGCCCAGGCCGAGGACCTGGCCGATGACGAGCACGGGCGTCTTCATGCGGCGCAGCGTCTGCGCCGCGGCTTGCTTCCACTGCGCGCCGGTCATGCCCAGCACGAGGCCGGAGAGCAGCGCGGCCACGAACACGCCCGTGCCGGAGGCCGCGACCCAGTTGAGCGTGAACTGCGCGCCCTCGGGCTTGGCGTTGGGCGGCGCGACCGGCGGCATGCGCTGCACCAGCTGGTGCAGCGCCGGCATGTCCCACTTGGGCGCCGACGCGGTGCCGGTCAGCTTGGAGCCGAACAGCGTCGTGTCGAACTTCGTCCCCGCGAACAGGTCATTGAGCC
>DATIPJ010000542.1:0-17147 GCA_035472155.1 Kofleriaceae bacterium | reverse complement strand
GCGGCTTCCGGTCGCGGATGGCGGCGTTGCGGACGGCCTGGCGGGTGGCCGAAGCGTGTCCGCGTTCTCCGCGGCGTTCGCGCACGGGACCGCGTGCGGAGAGGGCCGAGTAGGACGCGCGGGACGAGGGTGCACAGGGCGCCCCGGGGCGAGCCGAACAGCAACAGCAGCGCGCGCGCCGAGAGCGGCCGCGTGTAGAGTCTCGCGCATGAACGTGCAAGCTTCTGCGGCGCAGTCGCTGGCGTCGCTTGGTGACGAAGCCCGGCGGATCTGTCAGGCGCTGCTGCGCATGGATACGACGAACCCGCCCGGGAACGAGCAGATCTGTGCGGAGTACCTGATCGGGTTGCTCGCGGAGGTCGGGTATCAGCCCGAGATGCTCGAGGCGGTGCCCGGGCGGACGAATCTGATCGTGCGGCATCGCGGGACGGGGGCGAAGCCGCCGCTGCTGCTGACCGGGCACATGGATGTCGTCGAGGCGGATCCGGCCCAGTGGCGGCGGCCGCCGTTTTCGGGGGAGGAGTTTGAAGGATGCCTGTGGGGGCGTGGGGCGATCGACATGAAGAACATGGTGGCGATGTGCACGGCCATCATGCGGCGCCTTGCGGTGACGCAGGCGCGGCTATCGCGCGACGTGATCTTTGCGGCCGTGGCCGACGAGGAGGCCGGGTGCGATCTCGGGTCGAAGTTTCTGGTCGAGAAGCATCGGGCGAAAGTCGAGGCGGAGTTTGCGATCGGCGAGTCTGGCGGGTTCTCGCTGCACATGGGCGAGACGACGTTTTATCCGGTGCAGGTCGCCGAGAAGGGGCTGTGCTGGATCCGGGCGCGTGTGAAGGGGACGCCCGGGCATGGCTCGATGCCGCGGCGCGATAGCGCGGTGACGCGGCTCGGCGAGGCGCTCGCGGCGCTGGGGAGGGCGCAGCTGCCGGTGCATCCGACGAAGTACGTCGCCGATTTTGTGGAGGCGCTGCGCGCGCGGCAGCCCGCGCTGATCCAGCCGCTGATCCGGCTGGTGTCGCGGCCAAAGCTCTTGGCGCGGATCACGCGGCTGGTGCCGAATGCGTCGTCGGCGCGGAGCTTTGCGGCGCTGCTGAGCAACACGGCATCGGCGACCGTCGTGCGCGCCGGCAACAAGACGAATGTGATCCCCGGGGTGGCCGAGTTCGAGATCGACGGACGCACGCTGCCCGGGCAGACCGACGAGGATCTGCTGCGCGAGCTGCGCGCGGTGCTGGGGCCGGAGGTGGAGCTCGAGATCATGCGGTCGGCGCCGCCGACGACGACCGAGCCCGTCGAGTCGCCCGTGTACGACGCGATCCGGCACCAGGTCGAGGCCCGAGAGCCCGGCGCGGTGGTGGTCCCGTACATGATTCCGGGGTTCACCGACGGCAAGTACTTCAGCGAGATGGGCGCACGCTGGTACGGATTCTCGCCGGTGAAGATCGAGCGCGAATCGGGGATCCGGTTCGCCGACATGTTCCATGGCAACGACGAGCGCGTCCCGATCGCAGGGCTCGTGTGGGGCACCGAGGTGCTGGACGCCGTGGTGCGGGAGATCTGCGCGTGAGCGGTGGGTCTCGACCGTCGCCCACCGAGCGGCGCGTGGCGCTGCTCGCCGACGCTGCTCGACGGGCCGCGGTGTATCTGGACGGCCAAGACGCGCGCGGGGTGACGCCGACGCCCGAGGCCGTGCAGAGGCTCGCGCAGCTGCGGCGGCCGTTTCCGGAGACCGGGGCCGCTCCCGAGGACGTGCTGGCCGAGCTGGATGCGGTGGGCTCGCCGGCGACGATGGTCACCACGAACGGCCGCTACTTTGGCTTCGTCAACGGTGGCACCGACCCCGCGGCGCACGCGGCGAGCGTGCTCGCCGGGGCGTGGGATCAGAACGTCGCCCTGCCCGTGATGTCGCCGATCGGGGCCGCGCTCGATGAGGTGGCGGCGTCGTGGGTCGTCGAGGCGCTGCACCTGCCGGACGGTGCGGTGGCCTCCTTCTGCGCCGGCGCGACGATCGCAAACCTCACGTGCGTGATCACCGCGCGCGATGCGCTGCTGGCGCGCGCGGGCTGGGAGGTCAACGCGCGTGGGCTGTGGGGTGCGCCGCGGCTGCGCGTGATCATGGGCGACGAAGTCCACATCTCGGCGCTCAAGGCGCTGCGCCTGGCGGGCTTCGGGCTCGATGCGATGGAGCGCGTGCCGACCGATGCGCTCGGGCGCGTCCGCGCGGATGCGTTTCCGACGGACACCGACGATAAGACGCTGGTGATCCTCCAGGCAGGCAACGTCAACACCGGGTATTCGGACCCGTTTGCGGAGATCGTTCCCGGCGTGCGCGCGCGCGGTGGGTGGGTGCACGTCGACGGCGCGTTCGGGCTGTGGGCCGCGGCGTCGCCGGCCAAGCGCGCGCTCGTGGAGGGCGTGGCACGTGCGGACTCGTGGGCAGCGGATTGCCACAAGTGGCTGAACACGCCCTACGATACCGGCGTCGCGATCGCGCGCTCGCGCACCGATCTGCAGCGCGCGATGCACATGACCGCGGCGTACGTCGAGTCCGTCGAGGAGCGCCAGCCGATGCAGCTCGGCATCCAGATGTCGCAGAAGGCGCGCGGGGTGGAGACGTGGGCGATGCTCGCGTCGCACGGCCGCGCCGGACTCGCGGCGCTGATCGATCGCTGCTGCGACCACGCTGCGCGGATGGCGTCGCGGCTCGCGGAGGGCGGCGTCGAGATCCTCGCGCCGGTCGCGTTGAACCAGGTGCTGGTGGCGTTCGGCGACGATGCGACGACCGACGCGGTGATCGGGCGCGTGCAGGCAGACGGAACCTGCTGGGTGGGCGGTACGTCCTGGCACGGTCGCCGCGCCATGCGAATCTCGGTGTCCGATACAGCGACGACCGAACAAGATATCGAGCGCTGCGCCCGCGCCATCCTCGCGTGCGTCCGGCACATGTAACTCGCCGCGCCGCCCTTCACGGCCCCCACGTGGGGCGAGCATCTCACCCGGCCGGAGCCTCAGGTCGGTCTGGCGTTCAGCTTGGCTGCATCGCTCGCGGCGACCTCGCCGGTGGGCATGGTCTGGAGATGACGCAGGCGCCAGAGGAAGATCGGCGCCGTGAGGCCGATCAGGAGCCCGATCCAGACCGCGGTGCGAATGCCGACCAGGGTGGCGAGCGTGCCGGCGAGGATCGCCGTGATGGGGAGGACCCCGCTGGTGCAGACGTGCACCGCCGCGTTGGCGCGGCCGAGCACCGTCTTGGGCAGCACCGTCTGGCGCAGCGTGACCGCCAGGATGATGAATGCGACGGAGAAGCCATCGCCGAACAGCTGGTGTGTGGCCAGGAGGCCGATCGTCACCGCCGGCGAGGTGCCGCTGCCCGCGATCGGGATGAGGAGCGTGCAGAGCAGGCTCAGGAACGCGGTCACGAGCATCGTGCGGCCCACCCCGAGGACGCGCGCGAGGCTGCGCGAGACGATCGCGCCGCCGAGCGAGCCGACGCCGCCCATCGCGATGATGAGGCCAAACGTCGCCTTCGAGAGGCCGAGCTCGCGCAAGCAATAGGGTGTGTAGAGCGCCATGAAGAAGCCGCCGGCGATCGACCACACCATGAGCGTGAGGACGATCGGGCGCACCAAGGGATGGCCAAACACCGTGCGGAGCCCGATCCGGAAGTCCTCGCCGGTGCGAACGGACTGCGCGGCGCTCTGCGCCTCCTCGGGATCGACCGGCGCGCGGCTGGCAGCGGCGACGTCCTCGTCGCGCGCGCGGATGCGGCCGAGCATGAAGGCCGACCAGAAGTAGCTCGCGGCGTCGATCGCGACGGCCAGCGGCGCGCCCAGGGCGGCGATGAGGACGCCTGCGCTGGCGGGCCCGGTGATCTCGGCGACCGCCTCGGTGGTCTCGAGCTTGGCATTTCCCTCGACGAGGCGGCGGCGGCCGATCAGCGACGGCAGGTACGCGACGTCGGTGATCTGGAACAGCGCACTCGCCGCGCCGACGCCGGCACCGACGACAACCACGTGGATCATCGAGAGTGCGCCGAGCGCCCAGGCCAGGGTGAGCGACACGACCAGCGCTCCGCGGATCAGGTCGGCGGCGATCAGGATCCGGCGCTTGCGGCTGCGGTCGACAAACCCGCCCGCGAGCATCGCCAGCACGACGCCCGGGGCGAGCTGCATCGCGGCGAGCAGGCCGATGACCGCATCGGGCTGATCCAGCGTGGCCACGGCGATGATCGGCAACGCGGTGCGCGTGATGCGCGAGCCGAACGCGCTGATCGCCTGCGCGGCCCACAGGCGCAGGAAGTCGGCGTGGCGCCACAGGCCGGGCTCGGTCGCATCGTTCGGCGGGGTGGTCATGAGCCGGAGGTGCGATCAGCTCGGATCGAACACGAGCGGCGCCTCGACGCTGGCCGGGCCGCCCGGAAACCGCGCGCGCTTCAGCACGCCGGTGATGCACTTGTCGAAGGCGACGACCGCGGACGGCTGGTAGGGCCGCGCTGCGGTGACCTTGCCTTCCTTGTCGACCTGGATCTGATAGAGGAACGGGCCGTGCAGCTCGCGGCCGCCCCGGGTCGCCGTGCGGAGGCAGGCATTGAATGCGCGCGCGTTGGCACGCATCACGGTGCGGATCTGCTCGAGGCTCAGGCCCTTGGTGCGCTCGGCGGCCGCGGCGGCGGTGGCCGCGCAGATCACCGCGAGGCCCACGAGCACGAACGCGATCCGCATCCCGAAACGTTATGCGCCGCACCCGCGCGCCGCAACCGGCGGGGCTGCTCATCATGCGCCGGCGCAGGCTCATCAGAGGCCGCCGCGGACCGGACCGACGATGACGCAGCTCCAGAAATCCGCTGAGGCTCGGGCTTGCAGCCGGTCTGGCGTGGTGCACCGGTTGCACGCCGCGCAATCATTCTGGACTGCATCATCGACGAGGGGCGACCGGGTACGCGCGGGCTGCCGATGATGGGCCGCTTCGTGGGCCGGGCCGCCGAGCTGGAGCGCATCTCGCAGGTGCTCGATGCCGGTGAGGTGCTGTGGATCACCGGGCCGGCGGGCATCGGCAAGAGCCGGCTCGCGATCGAGGCGATCGGGAAGCGCCGCGCGGTGTTCCTCGACGGCCATTTCATGTCGACGCCGGCCGAGGCGCTGCCGTACCTCGGCGAGGCGCTCGGCGCGTCCCCCGATACGACGCGCGCCGAGAGCGTGGCGGTGTGGCTCTCGGCGGCGCTGGCGGCGCTCGCCGCGCACGCCGAGGTGCTCGTCGTCGAGGACCTGCACCTGGCGGCGCGCGCGTTCGCGAACGTGTTCTTGCGGATCTTCCGCCGCACGCCCCTGGGCGTTGGCGTGCTGGTGATCGGCCGCCAGAGCTGGAGCACGTCCGAGCTGGTGGGCGACCGGCTGCATCATCTGCAGCTCGAGGAGATGAGCGAGGCCGACACCCAGCAACTGGTGCGCGGCTACCAGCGCAGCGCCGATGACGTGCCGCGCGCCGCGCTCGGGCACCCGCTGCTGATGCACCTGTTCTTTCGCGACGGCTCGTCGACGATCGACGAGTGGACGGATTCGCTGCTCGGCGAGCTGACCGCGCATCGCCCCCTGCTCGCGCGGCTCGTGGTCGCGCACTCGCCGGTCCAGCTGCGCTGGGCGCTGCAGGGCTCGAGCGACGCCGAGCTGGAGCTGCTGCGCCAGAAGGGCCTGTTCCAGCGCCGCCGCGGCACGTTTCGCCCGATCGAGGACGCCCTCCGCCGCATGATCGACGACAGCGGCCAGCGCGAGGACCTCGAGCGCGAGCTGCTGGACTATCTACTCGCGCGGCCGAGCCTCGACGAGCGCGACCTCGCACGCGCGCTGCAGATCGCGATCCGCCACGCGCGCAGCGACGCGCTCGCCGACCTGCTCGAGCGCCACGCCGCGGCATCGACGGTGGTGCAGTCCGTCGTCGTGAGCGTGCTGCGCAATCGCCAGGTCCCGGCGCGCGCCAAGCTGCACAGCTTCCAGGCGCTCGCCGAGCACATCACGCTGATCTCCGCGGAGGACTTCCTCCAGGTGCACGACGATCTGATCGCGAGCAGCGACACGCTCGAGCGCCGCGTCGCCCAGACGTCGTTCCTGCGCGCAGCCTTCATCTCCGGGCACCGCGCGTGGCCCGACGAGGCGACCGCCTATCTCCACGAGATCCTCGGGTGCGTGCTGCTCCCCTTCGCCGCGAAGGAACAGATCCTCCATCTCTGGGCGTTTCGCGCGCTGCACGCGCGGCGGCGCCCCGAGGATCTGCCCGCGGCGATCGAGCTCCTCGCCCAGCACGGGCTCGACGCCCCGACGCTGCGCGCCTATCGGCTGCTGTTCACCGGCGTCGATCTGACGTGCCAGTACCGGCTCGGCCCGGCGGTGGCGACGCTGCGCGACAGCGCCGCCGCGTTCGCCACCTGCGGCCATCAGCTCCACGTCGCGTGGATCCAGCGCTACCTGATGGGGCTGCATTACAGCAGCTGGCAGCCCGCCGAGTTTCGCGCGCAGCTCGCGCAGCTCGAGGCCGCGCGCAGCGACCATGCGCCTGGCGACTTTCGCTATCGCTTCTTCAAGACCGTCGACGCCTGGAACCAGGGCGACGGCGCCGCGCTCGAGCGCGCCGCGGACGCCGCATCGGTGGACGTGCCGCGCCACGCGCATGCGCTGTTGCCCGGACCGTACGTGATCGACTGCCAGCCTCTCTGCTTCCGCGTGATCCGCGATCGCGCCGCCGATCAGCGGCTCGCGCCGGAGGTCGTCGACCTGTTCGCAGAGCTGCTCCACCGCACGATGCTGTCGGTCCCGATGACGATCAGCGCGGTGTGCCTCGCGCAGCACGCCTGGCTCGCCGACGACGAGCCCGCGCTGACCCGGTTATGCGCAGCGCTGCAGACGCTGGGCTCGGTCGGCGGCGTGCACGCGCTCCTGCTCGGCAGCTTCAAGGACCTCCCCGCCGACCTCGCCGATGTCGATCAGGTGCTCGGCCTCGTCGACCGCGCGTTGCTCGTGCGCGAGCCGCTGACCACGCCGTACTACGCCGTGATCGCCGCGCGCATGGTCCACGAGCTGCGGCTGCCCGCCGAGCGCCTGATCGAGCGGCTGCGCACGCACCCGCCGCTCCTCGAGCTGCCGCTCCGCGCGCGCTGGGAGATCGAGGCGGCTGCGCTCGCGCTCGGCGCCGAGCCGCGCTGCGACCTGACGCCGCCCGACGAGGTGCGCCGCGCGGTGACCGCGCAGGTCCAGGGCGCGTGCAAGACCGCCGCCAGCGCGCTACCGCCCTCCGATGGCCCGGTGCAGGAGCTCAAGCAGCTGATCGATCGCCAGTGGTTCGAGGACGTGAAGCTCGAGGCGTTCGCCCGCGCGCACAACCTGTCTCGCTTCGCGATCTCGCGACGGTTCAAGACCGCAGTCGGCCGCTCGCCGCGCCAGTACCTGCAGGAGACGCGCCTCCATCAGGCCAAGCGCAAGCTGGTCGAGACCGACTGGACCGTGACGGATATTGCCTACGAGTGCGGATTTGCCGATGCCGCGCAGTTTTCGCGGCTGTTCAAGGAAGCCACCGGCATGACGCCCGTCGGATATCGCGACTCCATGGCGGCGTCGCGCGGCGCGTGATCGATTCGCACAAACGTTCAACGCACAAAGATCCAATCGAGCACGCCGCGCACGCACATTCCATCAAGCGGTCGACCGCATCGGCGAGCTACCCAGGAGTCAGGGGAAACACCCCACATCGAGGAGGGACTCATGAGACAATTGTGGATCGTACTGGTGATGTCTTCTGTGGGCGCGTGCGCGGTCAGCGACAGCGACGACAACCCGGTAACATCCGATCGCGAGCAGGCGGTCACCCAGATCATCGGCGACAAGTTTGACGACCTCAACGTCGGAAACGTCGACGGACAGAACGGTTGGGTCGGCAACTGCACGGTCTTTCCGGACGAGAATTCGAAGGCGAACAAGTACCTCAAGTGCGTGGTTGGCAATGGAGCGACCAAAGCCGTCGGCAATCACGGCGCGGGCAGCTACACCTCGCTCGTCGACATCGGCCCCAACGGCAACGTGAATGTCTCGACGCACGGCAAGATCGCCTACGACCACAGCGTTCAAGGCCGCGCGTTCCAGATCCTCGTCGGATGCGACAACATCCGCGTCGCGTTCCAGATGAGCGGCCCGCAGGCGATCCTCGCTTCGTTCCCGTGCGGATCGCTGACCGGACCGCCCGCGTATCGCGTGGTGTGTAACTGGACCACGGGCGGCACCGTGCTGAGCTGCGGCGCATCTCGGCTCCCTGCCGATCCCACGACGTTCGTGAACCTGGCGTTGCCGAGCGGAATGCGCCCGTTCGACACCGTGGCGATCTCGACGTTCCCATTCCCGGGGGCGAGCCTGTTCGACAAGGTCTACATCTGGCAGAACTGACCGCCTCGGCGGCCCGGGCGATCAGAACGGGATGTCGTCGTCGGGGCCACCGCCACCGCCGCCGCCACCACCGCCGCCGCCATATCCGAAGTCAGTATCCGCGGGCGGCGGCGGACCATCGTCGCTTCGGCCACCCTTCGCGCCACCCTCGCGACCGCCACCGCCGCCCAGGAACTGGACGTCATTGGCGATGATCTCGGTGATGTAGCGCTTGTTGCCATCCTTGTCGTCATACGTGCGGGTCTGGATCCGGCCCTCGACGAACACCTGGCGGCCCTTCGCCAGGTACTTCGAGCACACCTCGGCGCGTTTGCCCCAGACCACGATGCGGTGCCACTCAGTGCGCTCCTGACGCTGCCCGTTCTTGTCGTTCCACGACTCGCTCGTCGCCAAGCGAAGCTCGCAGACGCCCTGTCCGCTCGGCGTGTAGCGCATGTCGGGATCGGCGCCCAGATGCCCTACGAGGATGACTTTGTTGACTCCGCCGGCCATGACTTTCTTCTTTCGCGTTCCGGGATGACTTCATCCCGTGCCTGGTTCCGGGGTGACCACCACCCCGTCGATGGTGAAGCTGATAGCACGCGGCTATGACAACTGCGACGGTGGACTCGCCGGTCGCGACCGGTTTACAAACGCGGCTGTGTTCCGCGAGCTGCGCGTCGCTGTCGTCGTTCCAGCCTTCAACGAGCGCCACAAGATCGTCGAGACGGTCGCCACGATTCCCGCGTTCGTCGACCACGTCCTGGTGATCGATGACGCGTCGCACGACGACACCGCCGGGCAGGCCGAGCTCGCGGCCGTGCGGCGCGCCGAGCCGGCGCGCGTCGAGGTCATTCGCCATACCGCAAACCGCGGCGTCGGCGGTGCGATCACCACCGGGTATCGCCGCGCGCTCGCGATCGGCGTCGACGTCGCGGTCGTGATGGCCGGCGACGGCCAGATGGACCCGGCGGATCTGCCCGCGCTGCTCGCGCCGATCGCCGACGGCGCCGCCGACTACGTCAAGGGCAACCGGTTCCTGCACCCGGCGATCTGGTCGACGATGCCGGCGTCGCGGATCTTCGGCAACGTCGTGCTGTCGGCCGCGACGCGCGTGACGTCGGGCTATCGCCATGTGTTCGACTCGCAGTGCGGCTACACGGCGATCCACCGACGCGCGCTGGCCGCGATCGAGCTCGAGGCGCTGTTCCCTCGCTACGGCTACCCCAACGATCTGCTGTCGCGCCTGCACGTCGCCGCCATGCGCGTGGCCGATGTCCCGGTGCGCCCGATCTACGGCGCCGCGTGGCGCAGCGGCATTCACCTCGGCACCGCGGTGCACCCGATCCCGTGGGTGCTGCTGCGCTCGTGGGGGCATCGCGTCGCCGCCGAGCTGCGTCGCCGCATGCGCACCCGCATCGACCGGCTGCCGTCGACCGGCCGCGGCGAGGTCGGCGAGGTCGGCGACGTCAGCGAGGTCGGGGCGATGAGCGACAGCGCCGTCGCGCCGAACGCGCTGTGACCCCGGCATTGCGCGCGCCGCACGCACCGTATGCGGCCGAGGTTGCGTGAAGCTCGGCGTCGTCACGACGTCGTATCCGCGATTCGCTGGCGATCCGGCCGGCAGCTTCGTCGCCGGACACGTGACCGCCCTGCGCACGCTCGGCCACGACGTCGAGGTCATCGCCGCCGGTCGGCGCGACGAGCGCGACCATCGCCAGGGCGCGACGCACGGGTCCTCGCAGGTCGGCGGCGTCGACGACGCGCTGGGCCCTCGCGACGGTGTTTCGGTCACTCGCGTCGGTGGTACACGCCTGTTCTACGAGGGCGGCGCGCCCGATGCGCTCGAGCGCGCGCCGGTCGCGGCCGGCGTGGATGCCGCGATGTTCACGGCGCGGATGACCGCCGCGGTGATCGCCCGCGCTCGCCGATGGGACGCGATCATCGCGCACTGGCTGGTGCCGTCGGCGATCGCCGCATTGCCGACCGCACGCCCGCTGACCGCGATCGCCCATGGCGGCGACGTGTTCACGCTGCGCCGGTTGCGCTTGCTCGGCGTCGCGCTGCACGCGCTGCATCACCGCGGTGCACGGCTCGTGTTCGTGAGCGATCACCTCCGCGCGCTGGCGCGCGATGCCGCGCCGGGCCTCGCGCCCTGGCTCGACGAGGCGATCGTGCAGCCGATGGGCGTCGACCTCGCGCGGTTCGCCGGGCTCGCCCGCGCCCCGAGCGCGCCTCCGACGGTGCTCGTCGTCGCGCGGCTCGTCCCGATCAAGGGCGTCGACGTGGCGATCGCGGCGATGCGCCACGTGCGCAGCGCGGCCCGGCTCGTGATCGCCGGCGATGGCCCCGAGCGCTCGCGCCTCGAAGCGCTCGCCGTTGTGCCGCCGCCCTCTGGCGCAGGACCGACCTTCCTCGGTCAGGTCACGACCGCGCAGCGCGACGATCTGCTTCGCACCGCGGGAGTCGTGGTCGTGCCGTCGCGCGTGCTGCCCAGCGGCCGCGTTGAGGGCGCACCGCTGATCGCGCTCGAGGCGCTCGCGGCCGGCGTGCCCGTCATTGCCTCCGCGGTCGGCGGGCACATCGAGCTCCCGGGAATCCACCGCGTCACCCCGGATGAGCCGCGCGAGCTTGCGCGCGCCATCGATCAGATCCTCGCGTCTCCGCCTTCTCCCGAGTCGCTTCGCGCCGCGGTGGCTGCATTCGACTGGCGCGCAGTGGCGCCGCGACTGCTGCGCGCATGACGCGGTTGCGCGGCGTTCTGCGTAAGGCGCTTCGCACCCCTGGTCGGACCATCAGATCAGCTCGATGTCCAAACCTCAGCAATCACGTGACGATCCTGGAACATCGCGGCGATGACAGTCCAGTCCATTGCGGGCACGCTTGCTGCTAACTGCCCGGGCAATGTCCGAGAGTCCGCGCTACGACGTGTCGGTCATCCTCCCGTTCGGAGACGACGAGGAAGCCGTTGGCGTCGCGGTGAAGCGCACCGCCGAGTACCTGCGCGGCCTGGGTCTCGCGTTCGAGATCCTCGCGATCGATGAGGACTCTGGTGACAATTCGCACGCGGTGCTCGCGCTGCTCCGCTCCGAGGTGCCCGAGCTGCGCGTCACGAACGCGCCGGGCCGCGGCCGCGGTGTCGATGTCGGTGCGGCGCGCGCGCAGGGCACCGTGCTGCTGGTCTCGACGCCCGATGTCGCGAGCGCTTCGCTCGACGGCGCGGGCGAGGCGCTCCGCCGCTTGCTCGCCGGCGACGGCGACGCCGAGGTGGCGCTGACTCGCTTCACGGTCGCACACCGGATCCGCGCGATGGCCGCCTTCCGCGGAGCGCGCCTGGTCGACGCGGCGATGCACCGCCGGCTGGCCAAGCGCCTGCAGATGCGGAACCTCGCGGTGCGCGTCGCAGGTCCGAGCGGGACGGTCGCCAAGTCCACGACCAGTCGACTGCGCGCATTCGCGCGCTTCGGTTGATCGAGTCGAGCGCCCGCCGCGGGGCGCTGCTATAGTCGACCAACGTGTCTTACCTCCTCGGGATCATAGCGCTAGGCTTCCTGATCGTCGTACACGAAGGCGGGCACTACTTCGTGGCACGCTGGTGCAAGATGCGGATCGAGAAGTTCTCGATCGGCTTCGGGCCCGGGATCCTGAAGAAGGTCTCCAAGAAGACCGGCACGACGTTCCAGTTCGCCCCGATCCCGTTCGGCGGCTTCGTCGAGATCCGCGGCATGAACATCGCCGAGGAGGTCGACCCCGACGACGTGCACGCGTACCCCAACCGCCCCGCGTGGCAGCGCTTCCTCACGATCTTCGCCGGGCCCGCCACCAACTATCTGTCGGCGATCGTGCTCGCGCTCGCGCTGTTCACCTGCCACGGCGTCAACGGCTACGCGGTGTTCGAGACGATGCCGGGCTACGACGCGCACGGCAAGCTGCAGAAGGGCGACGCGATCCGCGAGATCAACCATGAGCCGCTCTACGCGATCACCGGCCGCGAGCTGATCGAGCGCGTCAACTCCGCCCATGGCTCCACGCTGACGATGACCGTCGTACGCGACGGCAAGACGATCGAGATTCCGCTCACGCCGCGGCTCGACAAGGACGGCGGCAAGGAGACCTGGCGGATCGGGGTCAAGCCCGAGCTGCAGGGCGAGCCGGTGTCGATGGGCGTCCTCGACGCCACCGGCCACGCGCTGCGCTACCCGGTCGACAAGACCCGGGAGATCGGCGCGATGCTGTATGGCATCGTGTTCGGCAGCGAGAAGGCCGACCCGGGCGGACCGATCCGCATGGTCGAGGAGTTCCACCGCGCGTTCTCGGCCAGCACGGTGCACGGCATCGAGCTGTTGATGGCGCTCAGCGTGTACCTGGGGCTGTTCAACCTGCTGCCGATCCCGGCGCTCGACGGCGGCCGCCTCGTGTTCCTCGGCTACGAGCTGATCACGCGGCGGCGCGCCAATCCGCGGATCGAGACCATGGTCCACATGGCCGGGATCATGGCGCTCGGTGTGGTGATGATCCTGGTGTTCATCATCGATATCCGCCGGTTCTTGAGCTAGCCAGGGCTTGCTAAGGTCAGCGCGTGCTGGCCGGTGACGTCCTCGACCGGATTCCGACCGAGCCGGGCGTGTACCTGTTCAAGGACGCTCGCGGCGCGGTGATCTACGTCGGCAAGGCCAAGAACCTGCGCTCGCGCGTGCGCCAGTACTTCCGCGAGGGCGGCGACGAGCGGTTCTTCGTCGCGGCGGGCTTCCTCGGCAAGGCGGTCACCGACGTCGAGACGATCGTGGTCACGTCGTCGAAGGAGGCACTGCTCCTCGAGAACCACCTGATCAAGAAGCACCAGCCCAAGTTCAACGTCAAGCTGCGCGACGACAAGCAGTACCTCGTGCTGCGGCTGGTCGATCCGAGACCCGCGGGCGATCCGAAGCCCGCGGGCGATCCGAAGCCCGCCGGCGCCCCCAGGCCCGCGAGCGCGGCCTCCGACGTGCCCAAGCGCGCGCTGTTCCCGCGCGTCGAGGTCGTGCGCAACATCCGCGACGACAGCGCGAACTACTTCGGGCCCTATCACTCGGCGACCTCGGCGCGCGAGACCCTGCGCACGCTCAACCGGCACTTCCAGCTGCGGACCTGCACCGACCACGTGCTCGAGACCCGCGGCCGCCCGTGCCTGCAGTACCAGATCAAGCGCTGCTCGGGCCCGTGCGCGATCGACGTCACCGCCGAGGCCTACGCCGAGCAGGTCGAGGACGTGAAGATGTTCCTCTCCGGCAAGAACGCCGAGCTGGTCAGCCGCCTTCGCGGCCGCATGGCCGTGCGTGCCGAGCAGGAGGATTTCGAGGTCGCCGCGGTGCTGCGCGATTCGATCGCCGCCGTCGAGCGAACGCTCGCCAAGCAGCACATCGTGCAGGACGAGTTCGTCGATCAGGACGTGTGGGGCCTGCACCGCGAGGCCGATGTCGTCGAGGTCGTGGTGCTGTTCGTGCGCGGCGGCAAGCTGGTCGGCCGGCGCGCGTTCCACCAGAAGGACCAGGAGCTCGCCGATCCGGTGGTCATCGCCGAGTACCTGCAGCAGTACTACGCGACCGGGACGTTCATCCCCGACGAGGTCGTGGTCGGCGTCGACCTCGAGGACGCCGAGGTGCTGGGCGACTGGCTGTCGTCGGTCCGCGGCAAGCGGGTCAAGATCGTCGAGCCGCGGCGCGGCACCCGGGCCCGCCTGGTCGAGCTCGCCGATCGCAACGCCGCTGCCTCGGCGGTCTCGCGCCGCGGCAAGGACGCCGACGCTGAAGCGCTGCTCGAGAAGGTCGCCAAGCGGCTGTCGCTGCCGCGGCCGCCCCGGCGCATCGAGTGCTTCGACATCGCGCACATCCAGGGCACCGAGACCGTGGCCTCCATGGTGACGTTTGTCGACGGCATCCCCGCGCGCAACCTCTACCGCAAGTTCAAGGTGCGCAGCGTCGACAACAACGACTTCGCCGCGATGTACGAGGTCCTGACCCGCCGGTTCCGCCGGCGCAACGACCCGGCCGCCGACGGTGACGAGCCCGCCTGGGCGCTCCCCGATCTGCTCGTGATCGACGGCGGCAAGGGCCAGCTCGGCATGGCGGTCGCCGCGCTCGGCGATCTGGGCGTGCAGCTCGGCGGCGAGAACGGGGTCGAGGTGATCGGCCTCGCGAAGGAGCGCGAGCTCGAAGCCGGCAGCGCGCCCGACCGGATCTACAGGCGCACGGTGAAGGATTCGATCCCGCTGCGCCAGAACTCCCCCGAGCTCTACGTCCTCGCGCGCATCCGCGACGAGGCGCACCGGTTCGCCAACACGTTTCACCGCGATCGCCGCAGCAAGGGCACGCTGCGCAGCGAGCTGGACGATATCCCCGGTATCGGCGCGACGCGGCGCCAGCGTTTGCTCAAGCACTTCGGCAGCGTGCGCGCCGTTCGCCAGGCGACGGTCGACGAGCTCGGCCGCGCGCCCGGCATGAACAAGAAGGCGGCGACCCAGGTCGCGGCCTACTTCGCAGAGCGCGCCAAGGCGGAGGCCCTCGGCGAGGCAGGCCCCGACGCCGAGCTATCCAGCGCGGACGACGCGAGCGAGGCGGGCGACGCGCTCGAGCTCGGCGATGCGCTCGATGCAGGCAACGGGCTCGACGATGCGCGCGACGCCGACAACGCTCTCGAATTGGGGACCGAGCTGGACGAGGCGATCGACGAGGACGAGGCGCTGGACAGCGACGTCAGCTGAGGCGAAAGAGCGTGCGCTCAGGTCGGACTCGCCGGAAGCCACGGACGCTCGCGCAAGGACGGTAGCCAGGGGCGGATCGTCTACGGGCAGGATCACGATCACGGTATCGTTCCCGTGCACGTGCACGGCCACGATCACCGGTACGATCACGATCACGATCCCGTTTCGAGTCGCTCGCGATCTCCGCATTCTCCCCAGCGCCGGTGGGGGCGACGGCGCAGCAGGCTAAGTGGTCGGTTCGTAAGGGGCGGAGAAGCGAGGGCGACAGGGGTAACGAGAAACCTGTATTGGGCGAATCAGTAGGGGATGACCACGTCTGATGCCCGGATCGGCGAACGCACCCCCCTCATGAAGGGCGAGCTGCACGCCTATGTTGGCCGACAGGCGATCTTCGACCGCCGCCTCGACGTGGTCGGCTACGAGCTTCTGTACCGCGACAGCGAAGAGAACCGCGCGCGGTTCAGCGACGTGACGCAGGCATCGGCGCAGACGATGCTGAACGCGTTCCTGGAGATGGGGCTCGATAACCTCGTCGGGAACGTCCCGGCGTACGTCAACATGGCCGCCGACTTCTTGCTCGGCAACTATCCGATCCCGCTGCCGCCCGAGCGCTGCGTGATCGAGGTGCTCGAGAATATCCCGGTGACCCCGGCGCTGGTCGAAGCGCTTCAGGGTTTGCGCGCGCAGGGCTACAAGATCGCGCTCGACGACTTCATCCTGACCGAGGAATCGCGGCCGCTGCTGTCGGTCGCCCACATCATCAAGGTCAGCTTCCTCGGCGTGCCTCACGAGGAGCTGGCAGCGCAGGTCGCGGCGCTCAAGCCGAGTGGCGCGATCCTGCTCGCCGAGAAGATCTCGACGCACGAGGAGCTCATGCTCGCGCGCAACCTCGGGTTCTACTACTTCCAGGGCTACTTCCTCGAGATGCCCGTCGTGACGCGCACCAAGCGGATGCCGCACGACCGCGCGAAGCTGCTGCGGCTGCTCGCGATGCTCTACGATCAGAAGCTCAACCTGCGCGCGATCGAGGGCCTGGTCGCGGCCGAGGTCGGCCTCGGCGTGCGACTGCTCAAGCTGGCGAGCTCGACGGCGATGGCGCGCGGCACGCCGGTCGGATCGATCCAGCAGGCGCTCGGGCGGCTCGGCGTGCAGCAGGTCGCCGCGCTGATCGTGCTGATCCTCGCGTCGGGCTTCGACGACAAGCCGCTCGAGCTCGCGCGCCAGGTTCTGATTCGCGCGCGGATGTGCGAGCTCCTCGCGCGCACGGCCACGGTGCCCGCCGACGAGATGTTCACCGCCGGGCTGCTCTCGCTGCTCGACGCCATCCTCGATCGTCCGCTGCCCGAGATCCTCGAGCAGCTACCGGTCTCGCCGCTGGTGCGCGATGCGCTGTCGAGCGGCAGCACGTCGCGGCCGGCCAAGATCGTCGAGACCGTGCGCCACCAGAACCGCGGCGATCTGGCGCTCCTGGCCTCGGCCGGGTTCTCGGCGCAGGCCGTGTTCATGGCGTGGTACGACGCCGTGCGCTGGTCCGACGAGATCATCGGACGCATGTAGCGCGCCGCGCATCACGCCTGGGCGACGAGGACCTCGCGCTTGTTGGTGTGATCGGGCGGGCTGACCACGCCCTGCTTCTCCATCTCCTCGACCAGGCGCGCCGCGCGGTTGTAGCCGATGCGGAGCTGGCGCTGGACCCACGAGATCGACGCATTGCGCGTGGTCGTGACGATGTAGACCGCCTTGTCGTACATATCGTCGTCGGCCTTGCCGCCGCCCGCGCCGCCGGGGAACAGGTCGCCCTGGTTGTCGCCGTCCTCGTCGCGCGGCCGCAGGATGTCGAGGTTGTAGACCGGGCGGCCCTGGGTCTTGAGGAACGCGACGACGCGCTGGATCTCGTCCTCGTCGACGTAGCAGCCGTGGAGCCGCTGCGGCGCCGCGCCGCGGTCGGAGAACAGCATGTCGCCGGCGCCGAGCAGCGCCTCGGCGCCGGTCTGGTCGAGGATCGT
>DATIPJ010000541.1:0-9937 GCA_035472155.1 Kofleriaceae bacterium | reverse complement strand
CGGCGCCGGCGCCGGCGTGCCCGGCGGCGGCGGCGGCGGCGGCGTGCCCGGCGGTGGCGGCGTGCCCGGTGCCGGCGGGTGCGGGGGATGCGGCTGTGCTGGGGCCGAGTGCGGCGGTGGCGGCGACGGGGGCCGGGTCGGCGTCGCCCATGCGGGAGGCGTCGCGGGCCTTGCGGGCGGCGGCGGCGAGGGCGGTGGGCAGGTGCCAGATCTCGACCTCGCCCGCGTGATCCTGGGCGGCGGCGGCGGCGTACTCGATGACGTGGCGCAGCTCGCGCACGTTGCCGGGCCAGTCGTGGTGGAAGAGGGCGACGGCGGCGCTGATGGAGAGCTCGAGCGGTGGGCGGCCGAGGCGGCGGCAGGCGTCGCGCATCAGGCTCGCGGCGAGGACGGCGAGGTCGCGCGGGCGCTCGCGCAGCGGAGGGAGCTCGAGGCGCGCCGAGCCCAGGCGGAAGAAGAGGTCGCTGCGGAAGCGGCCGGCCTCGACCTCGCGCGAGAGCTCGCGGTTGGTGGCCGCGACGATGCGCAAGTCGACCATGCGGGGGGCGGTCTCGCCGACGCGGAGGAGCTCGCCGCTCTCGAGGACGCGCAGGAGCTTGGCCTGGATCGCGGGGGAGAGCTCGCCGATCTCGTCGAGGAAGACGGTGCCGCCGGAGGCGACCTCGAGGTGCCCGGGTTTGGCGGCCATCGCGCCCGAGAAGGCGCCGCGCGTGTGGCCGAACAGCTCGCTCTCGGCGAGGTTCTCGGGGATCGCGGCGCAGTTGACCGAGACGAAGGGGCCGTTCGCGCGCGCCGAGAAGGCGTGGACGATGGCGGCGGCCAGCTCCTTGCCCGAGCCCGTCTCGCCCAGGATGAGGATCGGGATCGTGGAGCGCGCGAGGCGGCGCGCCAGCTCGTAGAGCCGCGCCATGGCCGGATCGGCGACGAGGATGCGCTGTGGGCCCGCGGTGATGGTCTCGGCGCTGTCGCGCGCCTGCACGACCTGGCCGGGCTCGGCGGCAGCGCACGCGGCGCGCGCGGCCCCGAGGAGGGCGTCCGGGTCGAGGCCGTCGTAGGGCGCGGTGGCGACGCCGGCGGAGACGCGGCCGACGCCGAGGGCGCCCAGGCTCCTGGCGAAGGCATCGGCCTCGTCGGTGCCCAGCTCGGGCAGGAGCACACCGACGAAGCGCGCGCCGACGATCGAGACGGCGTCGATGACGCGCAGCCGGTCGGCGATCTTGGCGAGGAGGGCGGGCGCGTCGCGGTCGACGGAGCGCGCGATGACGACCGAGAGCTCGCGCTCGTACTGCGCGAGGCGCGACAGCTCCTCGCCGAGGCGGCGCACGAACATCGCGGGCTCGGAGATGTGACTGCCGCCGGCGGCGCGCACCGGCCGACGCACGACGAGGAGCACCTTGCCGATCGTGATCACGTCGCCGGAGACGACGAGCCGCGGCTCGGTGATGCGCTCGCCGTTGACGAGCGTGCCGTGCCGGCTGCCGAGGTCGGTGAGGCGCAGCCCGTCGGGGACGACGAGCAGCTGCGCATGCACGCGCGAGACGAGCGGATCGTCGACGGGCAGGCCGGCGCCCGGGCCGCGGCCGATGACCAGCTCGCCCGAGCTGGGGATCTTGACGCTGAACGAGCGATCGCCGTCGATGCAGAGCACCTGATCTGCCGGCCCGCCCGCTTGCGGGGGGAGCGGCGCCGCCGGATCTGCCGTGTGCGTTACATTGCCCGGAGCGTCACCGTACTGCATGAAGCCGCATTATCCGCCGACGGCGGGCCAGAGCAAGCAGTTGCTACGACCGGGGCCGCGCCGGCCGCAGCCATGGCGGCAAGAGATATTCGAACGGCAGGATGCGCTCGCGGCGCTGCTCGTCCTCGAGGTGGCGGGCGCGCGCCTTGAGAAGATCGTGGAGGGCGATCTTGCCGACGACGTGGCTGGCGTTGGCCGGGTTCACGGCGATGAGGCGAGTCACGCCGCGCTCGGCCATGAGGGCGACCGCCGAGCGCAGCGTGGCCCCGGTGAAGATCGTCGGCGGCGACGGCTGTGCGAGCGCGCGCAGCGGCCGGTCGAGCGCCACCGGGTCGCTGGCCCACGCCATCAGCTCGGCGAACGTGGCGGCGGAGAGGAGGTCGGCGTCGTCGTCGAGGAGCGGGTAGAGGTGCTGGCTGCGCTCGTGGCGGTTGAGCTCGATGCGCTCGAGCGCGCCGAGCGGCGTGTCGTCGGCGGACAGCACCACGATGTCGGTGTTCATCACGTCGCGCACGAACAGGATCTCGAGCTCGTCGATCGCGTACTCGCGGCTGACGTGGAAGCCGCGCCGCGCGACCTTCTCGGTGAGGATCGATCGCCGCAGCGTGAGCACGGTGAACGCGTGCGCGACCGTGACGGCGATGACCAGCGGCAGCAGCATGTCGAGATCGTGGGTGAGCTCGACGGCGAACACGATGCCGGTGAGCGGCGAGCGCATCGTGCCGCCGAGGATCGCGCCCATGCTGACCAGCGGCCAGAACCCGATGCCGCCATCGGGGAACGCGAGGCTCTCGAGGCCACCGAGCGCGCCGCCCATCATGAGCAGCGGCGCGAGCACGCCGCCCGAGGTGCCGGAGCCGAGCGACACCGACCAGATGATGCCCTTGACCAGGACGAGGATCAGGATCGCGTGCGCGGTGTAGCCCTGGTGGAGGATCGAGCCGATGACGTCGTAGCCGACGCCGAGCGCCTGCGGGCACGCCAGGCCGCCCAGGCCAATCACGAGGCCGCCGATCGCGGGCCACCACATCCAGTGGATCGGCAGCTGCTTGAACAGATCCTCGAAGGTGTAGACGGCCTGCGTGAGCAGGCCCGAGAACGCGCCCGCGACGAGGCCGGCGACCCCGCACAAGAGCAGCGCCTCGACGCCGGGGAACGCGATGTGCGCCGGCATCGGGAACAGCGGGCCGCTGCCGATCACGAAGGTGCGCGCGGCGGCCGCGGTCGCGCTCGCGAGCGCCACCGGCACGAAGCTGCGCGGCTTCCACTCGAACAGGAGGAGCTCGACCGCGAGCAGGATCGCCGCGACTGGCGAGGCGAAGGTCGCCGACATCCCCGCGGCGGCGCCGGCCACGAGCAGCGTCTTGCGCTCGGCGGAGGTCAGCTTGAACAGCTGCGCGACCAGCGAGCCGAAAGCGCCGCCGGTCATGATGATCGGGCCCTCGGCGCCGAACGGGCCGCCCGAGCCGATCGAGATCGCCGACGAGATCGGCTTGAGCAGCGCCACGCGCGGCTCGACGCGGCTGCCCTTCATGAGGATCGCCTCGAGCGCCTCGGGGATGCCGTGGCCGCGGATGCGCTCGGAGCCGTAGCGCGCCATCGCGCCGATGATGAGCGCCCCGATCACCGGCACAGCGACGCTGGCGGGCCCGAGCACGTGGTCTGCGGGCGATGCGGGCGTGAACGCGAAGCGGTGCAGGTAGAACAGGTTGGTGAACAGCGCGATCAGCTGAAGCAGCGCCCACGCGACATAGGTCGCGACGATGCCGATGGCGATCGCGATGAAGGCGATCGAGACCATTCGTCGCGTCGCGGTGAAGTCCGCGAGCTCGATCGGCTCGATGGGCGGGTTATCGGGGCGTTGGTCTTCCTCCGGAGGCGAATGCATGGGAGCCCATGTATTACCGTGCACGCCGGCGGCTGGCTCGTTTGTGCGGCGCGACGCTGTGTCGCGTGAGATCCCTCACCCTGCTAACGTCGGCCGATATGGCCAAGGATTCGCACGACGGCCTCGCACCGGGCCCCGATGGGGCGATGCGCTGCCTCTGGGGTGTGTCGGCACCCGACTATGTCGACTACCACGATCGGGAGTGGGGCTTCCCGGTCACCGACGACCGCCGGCTGTTCGAGAAGATCTGCCTCGAAGGTTTTCAGGCCGGTCTGTCGTGGCTCACGATCCTTCGCAAGCGCGAGGCGTTCCGCAAGGCGTTCGCGGGTTTCGATCCGGCCGCCGTCGCCCGGTTCGGCAAGCGCGACGTGACCCGGCTGCTCGGCGACGCCGGCATCGTGCGCCACCGCGGCAAGATCGAGTCGAGTCGACGATCAACAACGCGGCGCGCGCGCTCGAGGTGATCGAGGAGCGCGGGTCGCTGTCGGCGTACGTGTGGAGCTTTGCGCCGACGCCCGCCGAGCGCCCGCGCGAGATGACGCACGCAGCGCTGCGCGCGATGACGACGACGCCGACATCGATCGCCCTGTCCAAGGACCTCAAGCGCCGCGGCTGGACGTTCGTCGGGCCGACGACGATCTACGCGTTCATGCAGGCCATGGGGCTGGTCGACGACCACCTCGAGGGCTGCGTGATCCGGCGCGCCGCGGAGGCCGCGCGCAAGAACGGCGGTCAGCCTCGGCGTTGAGCCGGCGCGCCTTCGAGCCGGCGATTTCGCTGGGGCCCGAAGGTCGCGCGCGGGTCGGCGGCGCTGGCGCGGCCGGCCTCGATGATCGCGAACCGGCCGAGCAGTGCAGCCGCGGTGCCGAGCGCACCGGCGATCCAGCGCCGGCGCCGGGTCCCGGGGAGGACCGTCGCGGCGAGGCTGGCGATGCCGAGCCAGGTCGCGCCGCGCCAGAGCGATCCGGATCGGCCGCGGTGCAACGGCGCATCGACGCCCTCGGTGGGCGCCGGGCTGCCGGGGCCGCCGGGGCCGCCTGACGCCTCGGTGCGTGCGGCGCGCTCGACGGCGTGGCTCGCGGCGAGCTGCGCGGCCTTGGCAACGGCACTGTAGAAGTGCACGACCGGGCGCTCGGGGCCGGCGAGCTCGAGCAGCGCGCTCAGGCTCGCGGCCGAGGACGCCGCGAACCAGATCGGCAGGCGGCGGCGGGTCGCGCTCCACAAAGGGACTGCGGTGTTGCCGAGCAGGACGCCCGTGTACGTCGAGAGCAACGTCCCGCTGACGAGGCCGGCGATCCCGAGGAGCACCGGCGGCTTCCGGCGGCGCCAGGCCCAGGCGATGCTGAGCATGCTGGTCGCGCCCGCCGACGAGAGGATCCAAGTGCCGGCGTTCATCGGCGAGGTGGGCCGGAACACGCGCAGCATGTGGTGGAAGCGCGCCGGCCGCCCGAGGTCGGCGATGAGCAGCGCGGCCCCGGCGGCGTCACCGAGCGCCGAGATCGAGCGCAACCGGCTGCCGAGGATGCGATCGGGTGCGGCGAGCTCGAGTGCGCCTGCGAGCGAGGCCGCGGCCCCGGCGAGCCCCGAGAGATAGAAGTAGGCCGGGATGTACCATTTCCACGGCGCCGCCTTGATGACCGGCAGGTCGTAGTAGGTGTCGAGCGGCGGCCGATCGATGGTGGGCTCGACGGCATCGGCGCCGTGCGCCAGCGGCCACGCGTCGTCCGGATCGCGGACGATGACGGCGGCGGCTTCGCCGTGCTCGTCACCGAGCGTGCGATCGATGTTGCGGCCGTCGCCGTGCTGATCGCCGAGGGCGGGATCGAGGTTGCGACCGTCGGTCGAGCGCGGTTGGGGAGAGGGTGGATGGGGGTCGGCCATGACTCACGAGCGGGTGGCGAGCAGGCTGCCAAAGGCGAGGACCGCCATGCCGAGCGCGCCGGCAGCCGCGGCGAGCCAGGACCGACCGACGCCGATCGTCGGGACGGCGGGGGCGGGAGGAAGGTTGTAGATCTCCGGCTTGTCGGTGATCAGAAAGAACGCGTGGAGCCCGCCGGTCCCGGGTTGGGCCTCCGCGCTCTCTCCGTACAGCTGCGCATCGACGCCGCGCGCGCCGAGCGCTGCGACGCGTTCCGCCGCTCGTGCGCGCAGCTCGTCGAGCAGCCCGAACTGGATCGAGTCGGTCGGGCACGCCTTGGCGCAAGCGGGCTCGAGCTCGCCGGCGAGCCGGTCGTAGCAGAGCGTGCACTTGAAGGCGCGGCCGTCGTCCTCGCGGCGCGCGACCACGCCGAACGGGCACGCCGGCACGCAGTAGCCGCAGCCGTTGCACACGTCGGGCTGGATGTAGATCGAGCCGTGCTCGGTGCGCACGATGGCGCCGGTCGGGCACGCCTCGAGGCAGCCCGCGCGCTCGCAGTGCTTGCAGACGTCCGACATCATCTTCCAGGCGATCGAGCCCGAGGTGCCATCGGGCCGCTCGGCGAACGTGACGTGGCGCCAGGTCGACGCGCCGAGCGCGGCGGTGTTGTCGTACGACATGCCGGTGAGATGGAAGCCGTCGTCGGGCAGCTGATTCCATTGCTTGCACGCGACCTCGCACGCCTTGCAGCCGATGCACAGTGTGGTGTCGGTGAAGAAGCCCAGGGTCTGGCTCATCGCGTCTCCTCGCGCTCGCGTCCTTGCGCCGGATGCCGGTCGGGCTCGATCTCCGGAGGCTGGTCGGGCGGGCCGACCCCGATGTGGTCGCGGTGCCGCACGACGCGCGGCCCCGGATCGCGCGCACCGATCGTCGCGGCTTCGATCGCCGCGGCCCGCGAGCTGCGCCGCCGGCGACATCGCCCCGGCACCAGGTCAGCCGTGATGACCTTGCTCTCGGGGATGTGCACGTTGGGATCGGCGACCAGCGGGAACAGCTCGTTCGCCGCGTCACCGCGCACACGGCCGATGCCGCCCCAGTGAAACGGCACGGCGATCTGGTGCACGGTCGTGCCGTCGACATGGAGCGGTCGCAGCCGGCGCGTCACGACAGCGCGGCATTCGATCTCGGTGCGCGCGGTGCGCAGCGTCGCCCAGCCGCCGTGCGTGATCCCGCGCATCGCGGCGAGCTCCGGCGAGATCTCGCAGAACATCTCCGGCGCGAGCTCGGCGAGCCACGATAGCCAGCGCGACATCCCGCCGGTGGTGTGGTGCTCGGTGAGCCGGAACGTGGTGACCACGAACGGGAAGCGCCGGTCGCGCGCGGGCGCATGATAGACATTGTCGCGCCGCCGCCACTCGAGGCGCGCCGGATTGCACTGCTGGCCATACAGCAGATTCTCGATCACCGATTCTTCGGGCTCGTAGTGCGCGGGCAGCGGGCCATCGACGATGCCGGTCGGCGCGAACAGCCAGCCGCGCGAATCGGACTGCATGATGAACGGCGCGTCGCCGCGGATCGTCGCGATGCCGCGCGCGTCGGGCGGTGGCCGATAATCGGGATGGCGATCGACGAGGAAGTCCGGAACGTCGTGACCGGTCCACTGCGCGCGCTCGGCGTCCCACCAGATGTAGCGCTTGCGCTCGCTCCACGGCGAGCCGTCGGGGGCCGCCGACGCGCGGTTGTACATGATGCGGCGATTCGCCGGCCACGCCCAGCCCCACTCGGGGGCGACCCAGCTCTGCTCGGTGCGCGGCCGCCGGCGCGCCGTCTGGTTCTCGCCGCGCGCGGTGCAGCCGGCGTAGATCCAGCAGCCGCACGCGGTCGAGCCGTCGTCGGAGAGCTCCTTGTAGCTGGCGACCGGCGCGCCCGTGGCGATCGCGTAACCGTTGATCTCGCGCAGCACCGCCTCGGCGCTGGGCTCGGCGATCGCGCCCTCGGTCGGATAGTCCCAGGTCAGCGCGCGCATCGCGAGGTCGCGCTCGCTCGTCGAGCCCGCGTAGTGCGCCTTGAGCCGGCGCCCGAGGTGGTACGCGAACCACAGGTCGCTGCGCACGTCGCCGGGCGGCTCGATCGCCTTGTGGTGCCATTGCAGGAGGCGCTGCGTGTTGGTGAACGAGCCGTCCTTCTCGGTGTGCGCGGCGGCCGGAAAGAAGAACACCTCGGTGCGGATGTCCTCGGTGCGCACCTCGCCGCTGGCGATCTCGGGCGCCACGCGCCAGAACTCGGCCGTCTCGGTCGGCGCGAAGTCGCGCACCACGAGCCAGTCGAGCGCGCGCAGGCCCTTGCGCTGCAGCGGCCCCGCGACCGTGCCGAGGACCGGGTTCTCGCCGAGCACGAGGTAGCCGGAGAGCTCGCCATCGGCCATGTGCGCGATCGTCGCGAGGTGCGAATGATTGCCCGACAGGGTCGGCAGGCGGCCGAACAGATACTCGTTCTCGGCGGTCGCCGCCTCGCCGAACCACGCCTTGAGCAGCGACACCATGTACTTGGGCATCTCGCTCCACCAGCCGCTCTCGCTTCGATGCGAGCGCAGGTAGCGATCGAGCGAGACGCCGTGCGAGGCGTGCGGCATCGGCAGGTAGCCGGGCAAGAGGTCGAACAGCGTCGGGATGTCGGTCGAGCCCTGGATCGACGCGTGACCGCGGAGCGCCATGATGCCGCCGCCCGGGCGCCCGATGTTGCCGAGCAACAGCTGCAGGATCGACGCGGCGCGGATGTACTGCACGCCGATCGAGTGCTGCGTCCAGCCGACGGCGTAGCAGATCGCCGCGGTGCGCTCGGGCCCGGAGGCGTCGCACAGCGCCCGCGCGACACGCAGGAAGCTCGCCGCCGGCACACCGCACACGCGCTCGACCATCTCGGGCGTGTAGCGCGCGAAGTGGCGGCGCACGATCTGGAACACGCAGCGCGGATGGCGCAGCGTCTCGTCGCGCTGCTCGTTCACCACGTGATCGAAGGTCATCGGATCCGCGTCGTGCTCCGGCTGACCGGCGCCGAGCTCGGCGACCACCTCCTTGTGGCCGGCCGCGGGGACCACGTCGATGCCGGCGTATTGCCAGCTGGCCGGATCGTACTTGCCGCCCTCGCTCTGGTACCCGCTGAACAGTCCGTCGAGCTCCTCGGTATCGCGGAACTCGGCCGAGATGATCGTCGCCGCATTGGTATACGGCACCACGTAGTCCCGGAAGTAGCGCTCGTTCTCGATCACGTAGCGCACGAGCCCGCCGAGGAACGCGACGTCGCTCCCGGCGCGGATCGGGACATGGAGGTCGGCCACGGCGCTGGTTCGCGTGAACCGCGGATCGACGTGGATGATCGTCGCGCCGCGCTCCTTGGCCTTCATGACCCAGCGAAACCCGACGGGATGGCACTCGGCCATGTTCGAGCCCTGGATCAGGATGCAGTCGGCGTTCTGCAGGTCCTGCTGGAACGTGGTGGCGCCGCCGCGCCCGAACGAGATCCCCAGACCGGGGACCGTGGAGCTATGTCATATCCGCGCTTGATTCTCGACCTGCACGATGCCGAGTGCGGTGTACAGCTTCTTGAGCAGGTAGTTCTCTTCGTTGTCGAGCGTGGCGCCGCCGAGGTGCGCGATCGACATCGTGCGCGTCGCGGTGCGCCCATCGGGCAGGGTCTCCTGCCACGTCGCATCGCGCGCGCGCTGGATGCGCTCGGCGACCATGTCCATCGCGGTCTCGAGCGGGAGGGCCTCCCATGCGGTGCCGCCGGGCCTGCGATACAGGACGCGGTGCTCGCGGTGCTCGCCGGTGACCAGCTGCATCGTCGCCGCGCCCTTGGGGCACAAACACCCTTCCGAGATCGGCGACTCCGGATCGCCCTCGATATCGGTGATCTTGTGATCCTTGACGTACACCAGCTGTCCGCACCCGACGGCGCAGTACGGACAGACCGAGCGCACCACGCGGTCCGCGGTCTCCGTGCGCGGACGCAGTGCGTCGGTTCGCGGCGACCTCGCCGAATCGCCGAATGCGTTCAGGTCGCGATTGGCGATCTGTCTGACCAATGGCAACGATCGGAGAGATGGCAATCTACGTCGAGCCATGCGCAATCCGTGTGCAAATCGCACGCCTCGCTGTGCATTTGCGCCGATCGCTGATGTGCGCCGTGCCTGAGCGCCCAAGGAACACCCGTTGCACTGATGATCGGTCATGAACACAAAACTACTGTCATTGCTGCTGGCTGCGGTGCCGCTGACCGCGGCGGCGGAGCCCGCTGCGCCGGCGAAGACCATTCCAAAGCGCACAGCGCTCAAGGTGACCTCGGGCGCATTCACCAACAACGGCGCGATCCCCGCCGACTACACCTGTGATGGTGCGCAGACCACGCCACCGCTGTCGTGGGCAAATGTCCCCAAGAGCGCGCGCACGGTGGC
>DATIPJ010000540.1:0-3430 GCA_035472155.1 Kofleriaceae bacterium | reverse complement strand
GACGGGCCTCCGGATGGCTGCTGCGGAACCTGTGAGCGGCGATGCCGCCGGGTCGAAATCCCCCAATCCACCCCGGGCCTTCCGGCCGCAAGCCCCTTGACAGCGAGGGCGCGATCCAACAGAGTTCGCCCTCGCTTCGGAGCAGGATCCACGTAGATGCCCACGATCAATCAGCTCGTCCGTAAGGGCCGCGAGAAGGTACGCATGAAGAGTGCGTCGCCCGCCCTCAAGCAATGCCCGCAGAAGCGCGGCGTTTGCACTCGCGTGTACACCACCACGCCCAAGAAGCCGAACTCGGCGCTCCGCAAGGTTGCGCGCGTGCGGCTCACCAACGGCATGGAGGTCACCTCGTACATCCCGGGCGAGGGTCACAACCTGCAGGAGCACTCGGTCGTGTTGATCCGCGGCGGCCGCGTCAAGGATCTCCCCGGCGTCCGGTACCACATCATCCGCGGCACGCTCGACACCACGGGCGTGCAGAACCGCAAGCAGTCGCGCTCGAAGTACGGCGCGAAGCGCCCGAAGTAGCCAGGAAACGCCATGCCTCGTAAAGGTGAAGTCCCCAAGCGCAAGGTCCTGCCGGACCCCAAGTTCACCGACGCACCGTCGGACGTCCGCCGCCGCATCACCAAGTTCGTGAACGTCGTCATGCGCGACGGCAAGAAGGCGGTCGCCGAGGGCATCGTGTACGGCGCCCTCGACATGGTGGCCGAGCGCGCCAAGGACGATCCGCTGAAGGTGTGGGACCGCGCGCTCTCGAACGTCCGCCCGCGCGTCGAGGTGAAGAGCCGCCGCGTCGGTGGCTCGACGTACCAGGTCCCGGTCGATGTGCGGCCCGATCGCTCGCTGGCGCTGGGCATGCGCTGGCTCGTCGAGTACGCGCGCGACCGCAACGAGAAGACGATGATGGATCGGCTCGCCAACGAGATCGTCGACGCGGCGCAGAACCGCGGTAACGCGGTCAAGAATCGCGAGGACGTCCACAAGATGGCAGACGCCAACAAGGCGTTCGCGCACTATCGCTGGTAGCCAACCCAGGACCACGACGACCAAAGACGAGATCGAGGAGGCGAGAACGAACAAACGCGCATCCCCACGCGGGGCTCGGAAGGTAGCCGCACTGAAGGTGCGTGGACTAAACCACTGAGCTCATGAGGACGACCGCTGCGCCCTCCGCATCCCCGGCGCAGACCTCTTCCTCTCGTTCGTGCCCCGCGGCGCTGGTTCCCCTCGAACACGCCGTGCAGAAGACCTCCTCCTCCCATTCGGGCTCGTCGGCCACCGGCCGCGCCCGTGCGGTGCCGCTGACCCGGACCCGCAACATCGGGATCATGGCGCACGTCGACGCGGGCAAGACCACGACGACCGAGCGCATCCTGTACTACTCGGGCGTCACCTCGCGGCTCGGCGAGGTCGATGAGGGCTCGACGATCACCGACTGGATGACCCAGGAGCAGGAGCGCGGGATCTCGATCACCGCGGCCGCGATCACGTTCGGCTGGAAGAACCATGTCGTGAACCTGATCGACACGCCCGGACACGTCGACTTCACGATGGAGGTCGAGCGCTCGCTGCGCGTGCTCGACGGTGCGATCGCCGTGTTCGACGCGGTCGAGGGCGTGCAGTCGCAGAGCGAGACGGTGTGGCGCCAGGCCGACCGCTACCGGATCCCGCGCATTGCCTTCATCAACAAGTGCGATCGCGAGGGCGCCGATCCCGACCGCGTGTGCGCCGAGATGAGGGCGCGGCTGGGCGCATCGCCGATCGCGATCCAGCTGCCGCTCGGGCTGGGCGCCGGGTTCGCCGGGGTCGTCGATCTCGTCACGATGCGCGCGCGGACGTGGGACGCGGCGTCGTTCGGCGTGGCATTCACCGACGGGCCGATCCCCGCGGACGTCGCCCCTGCCGCCGCGCACGCGCGCGATGCGATGCTCGAGGCGCTGGCCGAGCTCGACGACGAGCTGATGGCGGCGTGGGTCGCCGGGCGCGAGCTTTCGCCCGAGGCGATCCGCGTGGCGCTCCGCCGGGTCACGCTGGCCGGCCGCGGCGTGCCGGCGCTGGTCGGCGCGGCGTTCAGAAACCTCGGCATCCACAACCTGCTCGACGCCGTGCTCGACTACCTGCCGTCGCCGGCGGACTTCTCCGAGGTCCGCGGCCGCGATCCGCAGGATCCGACCGGCGCGCCGACCCAGGTCCGCCGCCTCGGCAAGGCGGGCGAGCTCGCCGACTCCGAGCCGCTCGCCGCGCTCGCGTTCAAGGTCCAGATCGACGAGGGCGGCGGCACGCTGACCTTCGTGCGCGTCTACGCGGGCTGCCTGCGCGTCGGCGACGCGGTGCTCAACGCCACGCGCGGCCACCTCGAGCAGATCGGTCGCCTGGTCCGCATGTTCGCCAACCACCGCGAGGACGTCCGGCAGATCGAGGCCGGCATGATCGGCGCGGTGCATGACCCATCGCCGGTCAACGCGACGGCGACGACGGGGGCGACCCGATCGCTCTCCGGGCGGCTGGCGACCGGCGACACGCTGTGCGATCCGCGCGCGCCGATCCTGCTCGACGCGATGCGCGTCCCGAGCCCGGTGATCGGCGTCGTGATCGAGCCCGAGACCGACGAGGACATCGCCAAGATCGCCCAGGCGCTCGAGCGCATCGCGATCGAGGATCCATCGTTCCGGGTGACGACGGATCCCGACTCGGGGCAGATCCTGATCTCGGGGATGGGCGAGCTCCACCTCGAGATCGTCGTCGAGCGCATGCGCCGCGAGTTCGGGATCAAGGCGCGCGTGGGCAACCCGCAGGTTGCGTACCGCGAGACCGTCACCCGGCGCGGCGAGGGCGAGCACAAGCTGGTGCGCGCCGGCGGCTCGCGCGCCTCGGGGCCGCGCGGTGAGTACGGCCACGTCCAGCTCGTGGTCGAGCCCACCGACCGCGGCGGCGGCTACGTCTACGAGAATCGCGCATCGACGAGCGAGATCCCGCAGGAGCACGCCCCCGCCGTCGAGGCAGGCGTCGCCGAGGCGGTCGAGCGCGGCGTCCTCGCCGGCCACCCGATGATCGACCTCCGGGTCAGCGTCGTCGGCGGCAGCTATCACCCTGTAGATTCGAACCCTTACGCATTCAAGGTCGCCGGGAGTCGCGCCTTCGTCGAGGCCGCCCACAAGGCGGCGCCGACCGTCCTCGAGCCGGTCATGGCGCTCGAGGTCGTTACTCCCGACGAGCATGTCGGAGACGTGCTGGGCGATTTGCATGCCAGAAGGGGAAAAGTCGCTGGAATTACCGCACGACCTGGTGTACAGACCGTCGCCTGTTTTGTCCCGATGGCCTCGATGTTCGGTTACGCGACCGACCTTCGCAACCGAACCCGCGGCCGCGCGACGTACGCCATGGAGCTCGACCACTACGCTGAAGTCCCGCAGCAACTCCGGGACGA
>DATIPJ010000539.1:0-10189 GCA_035472155.1 Kofleriaceae bacterium | reverse complement strand
GCTTGGGGCGCATGTTGGCGATGATGTCGGCGATGTCGGCGTGGGGAAAGAACCGGCCCATGGCGTCGACGTCGAGGCGGTCGAGGTCGGTGGCGTAGAGCTTCTCGTTGTAGGGCCGCAGGAACTTCTCGGTGATGGCCTTGCCCAGGCGGCGGTAGAGCATCTCGCCGAACGAGCGCGGCGGGGTGTCGTCGCCGGGGCCGCCGGGGCGGAAATACAGCTCGACCAGACACTCGAGGAACTCGTCGTGCGGCAGCTGGTGGATGTGCTTTTGAAAAGGAAAGTCGATATCGCGGCCCGCGTAGCGGATGGTGCTCTTGCGGGTGACGGTGCGGACGTCTTGCCCCGGCATGCGCGCACGCAGCCAGGCCTCGATCGACGGGTCCTTGAAGTGAAAGAAGTGGCCCGAGTAGTCCCAGACAAATCCGCGATCCACGACGGTGCGGCAGTAGCCGCCCGGCTCAGGCTCGGCCTCGAGGACGACCACGTGCGCGCCGGGATGCCGCTCGCGCCACCAGTTGGCAAACGAGAGGCCCGACACACCCGCGCCAATCACGACGGTGGTGTCTCGCGCTGCGCCCGGCGATGGGCTTGCCGATCCGCCGGCCGAAGATTCGGTCGGTGGGGTCGTCAACGCGAGAGCCTCGCGAGCTCGTTCTTGACGATGCGACGGGCGATGGCGGCAGCCGCGCCGTAGGTGCTCTCCATGCCGAAGTAGGACAGGCTCTTGGAGAGCAGGCTCTGGCGGCGCGAGTAGGGCGTGTCCGAGGCGTAGTGGATGACGCCCAGCTCGCAGGACATCTGATCGATCAGCGAGACGATCTCGTCCTTGGGGTGGCGACGCGGCTCGGCCATCTCGTATGCGGCCGAGAGGTAGGGGCCGGCCTCCATCTCCATGACCGTGTAGCCCTCGCGGTAGAAGACATCCATGTACTCGCGGTTCTGAAGGAACGCCGACCGCACGGTGAGCGCCTTCTGGTTGTCGAGGACGGTGCCGTGGGTCATGAACGGCTGGACGTCGGCGGCGGTGAGCGCGTTGCGGAACAGGTAGGTGTTCGACGAATGCTCGTCGTGGACGACCTTGCTGATCATGACGTCGCCCACGCGAGCGTTGAGGGTCGCGGCCTTGCCCATGATGTAGATGCCGCGCAGCTCGTCGACGCCGAGCGCGACCGCCGAGAGGTGGTGGTAGGCGGCCATGCCGAGCGGGTAGTCGATGTTGACGATGATGGCCGGGCTCTCGCGCAGGCGCTCGATGCCCGGCAGGCGGAGGCGCGGGTCGAGGTTGTCGGGGACCAGGCGCGCCAGCTCGATGACCTGGGCGTCGACGTCGATCCGCCCGGGGGCGAGCACCGAGCGGATGCCCGCGGCGGCGTCGGCCTCCTGGACCTGGCGCATGCGGCCGGATTCGCCGTGGATGAAGGCGCGCAGCGAGTAGTAGAGGATGTTGGTGGCCAGACCGTCGTCGCCGCACGCGATCGCCTCGTCGTAGCGCGGCGCGAGGTCCTCGACGTTGTGGCCGCGCAGGAAGCCCAGGATGTCGCGCGAATGGTTGCGCGCGTAGCCGCCCAGGAGGTTGGCCAGCGAGTGGCTGTTCGACGACACGAAGTAGACCGGGCGGCCCGAGGGTACGCAGGGGGCGATGGCCTGGTACCAGTGCTGGGCGGACCGCTGGTACTCGCGGAACGAGCCGTCGAGCAGGCGGACCAGGAGGTCGCACTCGTCGGAGAGCATGTCGCGCAGGATCTCGCTCGAGCGCGGCCCGAGGGCGCCGCGCAGGCGAGCGACCGCTGCGGCATCGCCGAGAGCAGAAGCGAGCGCGCCGTCGTCGGAGGGGTCGGCGATGCGCGCCGCGAGCAGGCGCTCGCGCAGCTTGTTCCACTCGATCTGGTAGGCGGTGACGATCGGGACCAGGTCGTCGATGTCGGAGGCCGAGGCGATGAAGGCCGCGAGGGTGTCGCCGCCGTCCCAGCGCAGCGGCCGCCGCCGGCCGCGGGTGCGGACGATCTCCCAGCGATCGACCGCGAAGCCGGCGTGGTCGAACTGGTGCTGCGACTGGCCCAGCACGATGCGGCGGATGCGCGGCATGCATTCGGGCAGCCGGGCGGCGGAGTAGGCGAACGCGGCCAGATCGGGCTCGGGGGCCTCGGCGCCCAGGTGGAGGCTCGACCGTGAATAGAGGTGAGCTTCCTCGAAAGCGCGCACGCGGACGTCGCCGCTCGACCGCAGCAGCGAGTAATAGGTACGGATGTAGAGGTCGATCTCGTCGCTCGTCGCGCGAGGTGGCTGGCGATCCACGGTGGCAGGGTAGATCACCCTTGGCTCCCGGGCTTTTCCTGGCCGCCAGATAGTGGTAACCAAGGGGCCGCTAGAGGCATCCGTGAGCAAAGAAGAGCTGGTTCATCTCGACGGCGAGGTCATCTTGATCGCGAAAGGCGGCAACTTTCGGGTCAAGCTCGACAACGGCCATGAGGTGCTGGCCAAGCTGGCCGGCAAGGTCAGGCGTCACCGCATCCGTGTTGTGCTTGGGGACCGGGTGACGGTGGCGGTGTCGCCATACGACCCGACGCGCGGATTTATCGTCTACCGTCAACGCTAGGCGCCAGCGCTGACGCGCGGGTGGCGGCATTGTCAGCGCGAACGCACGGGTGGTGTCAGCCGTAGCGCGGGCGTGGGCACTGCTAGACTGCTGGGGTGGCAGATACGCCTCTCTATGTAGGGATCGATCTCGGCACGACGAACTCGGCCGCAGCGGTGTTCGACGGCGAGCGCGTGAGCGTGGTGCGCAACGCGCAGGGCGCCACGGTGACACCGTCGGTGGTGCGGCTCGACAAGCAATCCCGCGCGACGGTGGGCACGCGTGCGCGGCGGTTCCTGGAGCAGGATCCGACCAACACAGCGGCGGAGTTCAAGCGCCTGATGGGCACGGGCAAGCCGATCGAGTTCCCGGCGGCGGGGGCGACGCGGACGCCCGAGCAGCTGTCGGCCGAGATCCTCAAGGCGCTGCGCCAGGACATCACCGACCAGCTCGGGGCGCAGGTGGAGCGCGCGGTCATCTCGGTGCCCGCGCTGTTCGAGCTGCCGCAGAGCGCGGCGACGAGCGAGGCCGCGCGGCTCGCGGGCTTCGCGCGCGTGGAGCTGCTGCAGGAGCCGATCGCCTCGGCGCTCGCCGCGGGCTGGCGCGCCGAGGACGACGGCGCGGGCTCGTGGCTCGTGTTCGACCTCGGCGGCGGCACGTTCGACGCGTCGCTGCTCGAGACGCGCGATGGCCTCCTGCGCGTCGTCGGCCACGACGGCGACAACTTCCTCGGCGGGCGCGACTTCGACTGGGCGATCACCGAGCACCTGGCGTCGCAGCTCGCGGTGGTTCCGCGGCGCAGCGTCGCCGACCACGCCGGGGCGCTACGCGCGCTGCGCATGGCGGCCGAGGACGCCAAGATCGAGCTCTCGCGCGGGGAGCGCGCGCAGGTGACGCTCGCGCAGCCGCTGTCGATCGGCGGCCAGGACGTCGAGGTCGACCTCGAGCTCGACCGCGCGACGGTGGATCGGCTGTGCCTGCCGCTGGTCGACCGCGCGCTCGACGTCTGCGTGCGCCTGATGACCGCGCACGGGCTGACCTCGGGCCAGCTCGCGCGGCTGGTGCTGGTCGGCGGGCCGACGGTGATGCCGATGGTGCGGGCGCGGGTGGCGGCGCGGCTCGAGGCCGCGATCGCCGAGGGCCACGATCCGATGACGCTGGTCGCGCAGGGCGCGGCCCTGTACGCCGCGACGGCGGGCCTCGACGGGCGCGCGTCGCGGGCGGCGCCGACGGGCGGCGCGCGGGTGTGGCTGCAGTACCCGGCGGTGTCGTCGGACCTGACGCCGCACGTGGTCGGAAAGTTCGTCGGCGCCGACCCGCCCGCCAAGATCAAGCTCGTGCGCGTCCCCGGCACGGGCGCCCCGGGGGCACCGCGCGAGGAGCCGTGGTCGAGCACCGAGGCCACCGTCGGGCCCGATGGCACGTGGCTGACGACGGTGACGCTGCTGCCGCGCCGCTCGTCGACGTTCGCGATCGAGGCACGCACCGCCGGTGGTGCGCTCGTGCCCGTGTCGCCTCCGGCGCTGTCGATCGTCCAGGGCCTCACCATCGGCGACCCGCCGCTGTCGCGCACGCTCGGCGTCGCGCTGGCCAACGACCACGTGCAGACGTATCTGGAGCGCGGCGCGCCGCTGCCCGCGCGGCGCACGTTCACCCATCACACGATCGAGACGGTCGCCAAGGGCAGCTCCGAAAGCGTGCTCCGCATCCCGATCGTGCAGGGCGAGCTCAGCCAGGCCCACCTGTGCCGGCTGGTCGGCACGCTCGACATCGGCGGCGACACGGTGGTCGATACCGTACCGACCGGCTCGGCCGTCGAGGTCACCATCGAGCTCGACCGCGGCGGGCGGCTCTCGGCGCGCGCGCTGGTGCCCTCGATCGGCCAGGTCTTCGAGCACGTCGCGCACCTCCTTGTGCCCGACGCCGCGCCCGAGGCGCTCGACGCCGCCATGCGCGACCTGCGCCGCCAGCTCATGGACCTGCGCACCGATGCGTTCCGCCACGGACTGGGTCAGGTGATCGAGAAGCTCGATCGCCTCGAGTCCCGCCTCTCGGAAGCCGAGCGCGACATCGACGCGGCGCACGGCGGCGACGCCGATGCCGCGCAGCGGGCGCGCCGCGCGCTGCTCGACGTCGACGGCACGATGGCCGAGGCCGACCTCGCGCGCAAGTGGCCCGAGCTCGAGGATCAGGCGCGCAACGCCGCGATCGCGGCGTCGTCCACCGTCGGCATGTACGGCACCGACCCCGAGCGCAGCCTGCTCCAGGACGTGCTCACCGCGATCGACAAGGCGCGGCGCGACAAGGACGCCGCCGAGCTCGAGCGCCAGGTCCGCCTCGCACAGCGGCTGTCCAACGCCGCCTTCAACCGCACGCCCGAAGCGTGGGAGTGGTACTTCGAGGACGCCGCCTCGGAGATCAGCAAGTGCCGCGACCTGCCGCGCGCGCAGCGCCTGGTCACCGAGGGCAAGGCTGCCATCGAGCGCGGCGACAACCCCGAGCTGCGCCGCGTGGTGAAGGCCCTCTGGCAGCTCCTTCCCGAGGACAGCGAGGCCCGCAAGAAGGGCTTCGACTCCGGGGTGCGATGAACATCGCCGACAACCCCTTCTTCGTCCTCGGCGTGCCCGCCGACGCCAGCCGCATCGAGGTCGAGCGCGAGGCCCAGAAGCTCCTCGGCATGCTCGAGCTCGGCTTCGCCGAGGCGCGCACGTACCAGACCCCGCTCGGCCCGCGCGAACGCACCGCCGAGATGGTGCGCGCCGCCGTGGCAGCACTGCGCGATCCCTACCGCCGCCTGGTCGCCGAGCTGTGGGCGCGCCACGCCCCGCCGCCTCGCACCGCAGCCCCGCCGCGCGAGCCCGAAGCGCCGACCCGCGACGGCCTTCGCCGCGCCCTCGGATGGAGGCCATAGATGTCCGCACGGCAGCGCCTCGTCCACGCGACGATCGATGCGCGCGGACCCGACCGCATTGTGCGCCACGGCGCGCTGGCGGGGGAGCCGTAGGTGTACGCCCTGCCCTATCTCTTGTTGCAGCGGGTTCGCCAGGCGGCGATCAATGCGCGCCGGCGCGATCGCACGCTGCGCTACATCGCGTGGTCGGTGGTCGCCGGGCTGGCGAATGCGGCGATGCTGGCGATCGCGGGCTGGTTCGCGTGGCTGCTGTGGGGCGTGGGGCTGTGGTGGCTTGCGATCGCCGTGCTCGCGTTCCTCGTCGTGCCGGTGGTGGCCGAGGCGCTGGTGCGCGGCGTGTTCGTGCCGGCGGGCTACCACCGGCTGGCGTACCACGCGGGGCTGTACAGCCGGCCGGGGCGTGACCCGGCGGCGTACGCGCTATGTGTCGCGGCGTGGGCGAGCACCGGCGGTGAGGCGATCGCGTGGGTCGAGCGCCGGCGCGATGCGCGCAAGCCGCTCGGTGACGCCGAGGTGACCGCGACCGCGCTCCTGGCCGCGACGCGCGGCGACGCGACGACCGCGCGCGCGCTGCTGCGCTCGAACGCGATGATCGTCGAGAATCATCCCGCCGTGCGCGAGCTCGCCGGGGAGTGGCTCGCGTGCGATGCCGCCGAGCGCGGCGCATGGAGCGAGCTGGTCGACGACGCCGCGTCCGCGCGCTGGCCCGCGACGCCGCTCGCCTACCTGCTCGAGGGCATCGCGGCGCGTCGCATCGAGGCCGCCGGCGCCCCGAGCGCGCGCGAGCTGTGGACGCGCTGGCTGCTCGCGCCGCGCCGCCGGGTGACCCGCGCCCTGGTCGTCGAGACCCTGGCCAGCGCCGAGCGCGCGCCGTCGCGCCCCGAGGCCCGCGAGGCGCCCGAGACCGGCGATGCGGCGACCGATCCTGCGGCGACGCCGCTCCCGCGCGCGGTCGCAGCGCACCTCGCCTTCGACGCGCAGCCGCCGACCGCGGCCGGCCTGGCGTTCACCGTGCGCGCGTGGGACGCGGCGCTCGCCGACGAGACCACGCGAGTCTGGCTCGCGCAGCGCGCCCTCGAGCTCGATGCGCCGCCGGGCGCCGTCGAGCGCGCGCTCGCCGACGTCGCGGGCACCGTCACCGACGACCTCGCGCGGCGCGCCGAGACCGCGCAGCTCGGCGCCCCGCCCAACGCGACCGGCCCGGTCGGCCGCAACCTCACGCGCCGACTGCGCCATGGCCGGCTCGATGCGCTCGAGGCTGGCTTCTCGCGCTGGGCCGATCGCCGCCACGACACCTCGCACCCGCCGATCGACGAGTGGCGCGAGTTCATCGCGCTGTGGTCGGCGTACAGCGCCGCGGTTCTCGCGGGCGGCTTCGAGCTCCGCCGCCTCGCGTTCCCGCACGCATTCTCCAAGGGCAGCCACATGGCCGCGTGGCTGTGGAACAAGCGCGGCGAGTACGCCCTCTCGCACGCCATCTCCAGGTGGCTGCTCTCCGAGGCCCTCGCGGTCGGCGACACCGAGGCGATCGAGCTCGGCCACCGCAACTGCAACCTCTCGGTGCAGACCAAGCTCGGCCCGGTCGAGCCGTAGCGGTCACCGCCGCACGGCCGGACCGAGCGGAGCCCGGGGCGACACGCCGGAGGCGCGGTCGGCCCGGAACAGCGAAGCGAGGGACGGCCGGAAGAGAATGACCGGACCGAGCGGAGCCCGGGGCGATACGCCGGAGGCGCGGTCGGCCCGGAACAGCGAAGCGAGGGACGGCCGGAACACTATGGCGGCGCGCTCCAGTCGCAGCCGAGCTCGTCCTGGGCGATGTGGCAGCGCAGGCACATGCGGCGGTTGCCGCGATCGAGCGCCTTGCAGCGCGCGCTGCCGCGCCAGCCGGGCGGATGCGGCGACGCGCGCATCGAGCCGGGCTGCGCGCTGTGGCAGCGCAGGCAGTCGTCCTCGCGGTGGCAGGAGGCGCAGCTGGCGATGTTGCGGCGCGCCTCGATCGCGTGGCGGTTGGGCCCGACGCCGGCGGTCGCCCAGCCCGGCGGATGAAACGCGCGGCCCGGGTCGCCGGAGGCGTACTCGGTGTCGCCGCGGCTGCCGATGCCCTCGCGCTCGTGGCAGCCGATGCAGAACGTCTGCGCGCGGTGGCACGCCGAGCAATCGGGCTTGCCGCGCTTCGCCTCGACGGCATGGGTCAATAGGTAGTTGCCGGGGTGAAACTCGAGCGGCTTGACCACGCCCTGGTGGCACGCGACGCACTCGCTCTGGTCGTGGCAGGCGTTGCAGGTGGCGCCGCTCTGCCGCGCCTCCTGGGCATGCCGGCGCTTGAAGTCGGGGCCGTGGGCGTCGCCGAGGCCGTCGTGCGCCGGGACGAGCGTCCCGTGCTCGAAGCGGGTCTCGAGCAGGCCGCCGCGCGCGGTGAGGTGGCAGTCGGCGCAGCGGCGCGGCTCGGCGCCGTCGGTGTGGCAGCGCAGGCACGACGCCATGGTCGGCAGGTGCTGCCGGGTGGCGAGGTCGACCGCGCGCAGATCGCCATGGCACGACTCGCACGGCGACGCGCGATGCGCGCCGTGATCGAACTTGAGCGGCGGCGGCGTCATGTACACGCGCGCGACCGGGGCGCCCGCCGTGTAGCCCGCATGGCAGGCGCGGCAGGCCGCCGGCGGCGAGCCCGCGACGACGAGCTCGGGCTGGCTGCGATCGATCGGGTGGCAGGTGCGGCACGCGGTCTCGGTCGGCAGCAGGTCGTCGACGGCGGAGCGCGACGATGCGGCCGCAGCGTGACAGGCGGCGCACGCGGTGCCGCGCGCGAGGTGCTTGGCGTGCGAGAACACCAGCGGCAGCCGCTGCATCGGGTACACGATCGGCGACCACTCCGCCGCGCGATCGCGGTCGGCCACGACGACGCCCGCGCATGCGAGCACGACGGTGGCGATGAGGAGGTTGCGGCTGGTCATGGCTCGGGGGCGAACGCGAAGTCGAACATGCCGATCGCGCGCAGCTGGAGGTCGTGGAGCGCGTCGTGATCGGCCTCGGCGATGACGTGCAGCGCGACGCCGTCGGCCAGCCGCCACGTCATGCTCGTCACCGTCGAGCTGGTGACGTAGCGCGGGTGGGCGGTCGTGCCCTCGCCGCCCTCGTCGGGGGCGACGCCGAGGGTGACCGCGCGCCCGCGCAGCCAGAACGCAGGGCTCGGGTGCCAGGCGACCTCGGCGCTGCCGCCGATGCGCCGGCCGCCGTAGCCGTCGTCCCACAGCGCGTCCACGCGCACGCGCCAGCGCGGACCGAACGGGTGATCGATCGCCGCGTCGAGCCCGCCGGCCACCGACGCCACGCCCGCGTCGTGGTGATAGAGCCTGAGCCAGCTCTGCGCGCGCAGTGTCACCACGCCCGCGAGCTGATAGCCCAGGCGCAGATCGGTCGTCGGCTCGATCGAGAACGCGTTGAAGATCGAGTCGCCGTCGAACGTCGGGTAGAAGTACTCGATCGACGGCTCGATCGAATGGTCGCCGCGCGACAGCCGCACGCCCGCATCGGCGCGATCGACCACCGCATGGAGCAGCGAGTAGCGGACATCGGCGTACGGCGCGACCGCGATGCTTCCGACGCGAAGCTCGCCGTGCGCGCGCGCCCATACGCGCTCCTCGTCGACGCCGCTGGCCGGTGCCTGGCCGAATTCGTTCGGGTACAGCCCGCGGTCGGGGAAGTCGAGCCGGTCGACCGGGCCGATCAGCCCGACGGTGCGCGACCACGTGCGGCGGTAGCCGATCTCGGCGCCCAGGCGGCCCAGCCGCGCGGTCGCGAGCGATACACCGACGGTGGGCTGCAGCTGATCGCGCTGCGGGCAGTACTCGTAATCGCTGCTCAGCTTGTGATCGGTGACCGTGCGGCTGCGATCGATCAGCTTCCAGGCACCCGTGCCCGGCGTGGCGCCCTCGACATACTCCCGGCACGCCGCGCCCGAGGTGCCGTCGAGCTCGTAGGCCGCGGGCCCGAGCGGCGAGCTCGCGCGCACCCGCAGCCCGCCCGACGCGGACACCGCGATCGGCGCCTGCGGCAGCTCTGCGCGCAGCGCGCCGCCGTCGAGGCCGGTCGCGCCCCAGCCGTCGTCGGCGAGCACGCGCCCGAGCTGCACCGTCAGCCGATCGTCGAACAGCCCCGCCAGCTCGAGGTAGCCGTACAGCACGTCGAGCGATGCGACCGATTCGCCCAGCTCGGGGATGACGTCGAGCGCATCGCGCCGCACCGGCAGCGTGAGCGGCACCGTGATCCGCCCGGCGGTGAAATCGCCAAAATCGTGGTCGATGCGCAGGTAGCTCTGCCACGTGATCCGCAGCCCGCGCTCGGGCAGATGCGCCTCGCGGCGCGCGGCCGCCAGGTCGCCGATGTCCCAGATCCTGAGCGCGAGCGTCTGCGTGTAGCGCCGCCGCCCGAGGAACAGATCGGGCCCGATGAGACGATAGTCGCGCAGCTGGTACGCCTGGCCGATCGTCTGCGTGCGCAGCCAGAACTCGTACGCGTGTGCCGGGGCCGCGCCGGCCGCGACCACGACCGCGGCGACCCACGCACGAAGCATCCGGCTGCACGTTATCACGCCACGCATCGGCCCCGCGCCGCGCATCGTTGCCGTGCGGGGCATCGCTCTCGCGGGTCGCGTCATCGCGCCACGGTGATCAGGTCCACATCGACCTGCGCACCGGCGC
>DATIPJ010000538.1:0-2017 GCA_035472155.1 Kofleriaceae bacterium | reverse complement strand
CATCCCCGGGCCGGTATCACGAACCGAGATCGTCATCCAGGTCTGAGCGCTGCCGCCCACGTAGGGCGGCGGGGCCTGGTCGACCGTGCGCGCGACGATCTCGACGGTGCCGGGCGCGCCCCGGCCCGCGGCAGCGCCGGGGTCAATCGCCTGGACCGCGTTGACGATCAGGTTGGTCAGCACCTGGGTCAGCTGGCCGTCGTCGGCCTCGATGCGCAGCGCGTCGTCGGGCGGCGGCGCGACCAGCGTCACGCCGGCCTTGCGCGCGATCGTCGCGACCAGCTGGCACACGCGCGCCGCGAGGGTCGTCACGTTGAGCGGTGCGGGGCGGAGCGCGCGCGGCCGCGCGAAGTCGAGCAACTGGCGGATCAGGGCGGTCATGCGGTCCGCCTGCTCGGCGACCACGCGCGCCGAATCGACGACGTCCTGGCCCTCGACCTCGCGGTCGGCGATGAGCTTGGCGCGCCCCGACACGACGTTGAGCGGCGTGCCGAGCTCGTGCGCGATGCCGGACGCCAGCTTGCCGACGGTGGTGAGCCGGTCGGCGTGGCGCAGCTGCTCGGTCGCGCGCGCGTTGGCGTCCTGCTCCTCGGCGAGCCGTTCGCACATCAGGTTGATCTCGTTGGCGAGCTCGCCGAGCTCATCGCGCTGGCGCAATTCGAGCGGCGCCGAGAGGTCGCCGGTGCCCACCCTGCGCGCCTTGGTCGCCAGCTTCGAGATCGGGCGGCCGATGAACACCAGCCCCAGGCCGAGCGCCAGGATCGCGGCGATCGCGACCGCGGCGGCCGAGCCGATGATCTGGTTGCGCAGCGACTCGCGCGCATAGCTGTCGAACGCCTCGTACGACTGCTTGATCTCGAGCGCGCCGATCCGGTCCTCAGGCAGGCGGATCGGGATGTACGACAGCAGATACCCGGCGTCGTGGTCGCTGATCGTGACCGCCTCGGCCTTCTGCATCATCGGCTCGAGCTCGTCGCGCGGGATCTTGGGCCCGAGCCGCCCCTTGGCCTCCGGCCACACGAAGCGGACCTGCGTGCGCTCGCCCTTGGGCGTGGCGATCCGCAGGAACTCCTGGGCCGCGGCCTCGCCGTCGCGCGTCCACACGTCGGCGACGCCGTTGGCCAGCGCGCGCCCGAGCGACTTGGCCTCGCCCTGGAGCTGGCGGTCGAAGACCTCGCGCTCGCGGTTGTAGTCGAGATAGCCCTGGACCAGGGCGACGAGAGCGACCCCGATCACCAGGGCCGCTATGAACTTGCGCGTCAGCCGCATACCCCAGAGCAGTTCTACCGCGACGTTCAGGGACCCGGTCACGTCGGTCCTTTCACGTCCCTTCACGCGTGTGAATGCGGCGAGTTTGGGCGCGGCGGTCCATGGGGCATATTGCCCCATCACGACAATTCTGTGCGCGGGTCGGCGCGGCGTGCGCACGACGGACATCCGCCGCTCGGCTCATGCCAGGGGATCCCACCATTTCTCGGTGGCCCGATTTGTGAAGAACTGATTAGGAAACAAAGGGAAACAAGGAAGTGCGCCATGCTCCCGAAACACATTCTGGTCCCCACCGACCTCAGCGAAGGTGCAGAGCAGGCGCTCGACTACGCCTGTGAGCTCGCGCACCTCCTGGGCTCCCAGATCCACCTGCTCAACGTGATCAGCATCCCGGCGCTCGGCGTCCCCGAGCTGGGGGTGGCGCTGACCGCGTCGATGATCGACGAGCTCGTGGTCAATAACCAGGACGCCCTCGATCGGCTCGCCCGCACGCGCTGCATGGCGAACCTGGGCCAGGTCCTGGTCCGCACCGGCGACGCGCGGGACGTGATCAACGCGACCGCCCAGGAGCTGGGCATCGAGCTGATCGTCATGGGCACGCACGGGCGGCGCGGCCTCTCGCGCGCGCTGCTCGGCAGCGTGACCGAGACGGTGGTGCGCTCCGCCCCGTGCGCCGTGTTGACCGTGCGCCTGCGCGACGCCCATGACAGCAATCGCGACGCGGCCTAGCTCCACTTCGCGACGCGCG
>DATIPJ010000537.1:0-4154 GCA_035472155.1 Kofleriaceae bacterium | reverse complement strand
CCGGACTCGCCGCTCGACAACGAAGACCTGATGATGTTCTGGGGGAGCCTGGGCTACGTGCCGCAGGACGACATCGTGCATGCCGACCTCACCGTCGAGCAGGCGCTGCGCTACGCGTGCCGGCTGCGGCTGCCGGCGGGCACACCCGAGGCGGTGATCAACGACCGCATCGCCTGGGCGCTGGGCCAGGTCGGCCTCGAGGCCAAGGCGGGCACGCGGATCGGCAGCGCCGAGGCCAAGACGCTCTCGGGCGGCGAGCGCCGCCGGGTCAGCCTCGCGGTCGCGCTCGTCACGCGCCCGAAGATCCTCATCCTCGACGAGCCGACCAGCGGCCTGTCGTGGACCGATGCGACCAAGGTCCTCGATTGCCTCAAGCGCCTCGCCGAGAGCCAGAGCGGCCCCGGGCGCACGATCATCGTCACGATCCACCAGCCCGACGTCAAAGACTTCGAGAAGTTTCACCAGGTCGCGATCCTCGCCAAGAACAACCCGAGCCGCACCGGGGCGCGCCTCGTCTACTTCGGTCCGCCGCGCACGTCGTACGGCTTCTTCGGCACCCGGGTCGCTCGCCCGCCCGACGTGTTCAGCTGCATCGACGGGCCGAACATCGATCCGTTCGCCGATCGCTATCGCGCATCCGTTCTGCAGCGAGTCTTCGTCGACGCGCGGCTGCAGAAGGACCTCTCGGCCGAGGCCCGCGAGCGCCGACATCCGCCCAGGCGCCCGTCGGCCGTGCGCCAGTTCGGGATCCTGTTCTCGCGGCTGGCGCAGCTGCGCGTGTCGCAGTGGCGCGGCCTGGTGCTGCTGTTCGCGGTCGCGCTCCTGCTCGGCGGCCTCTCGCAGCTCGGCAAGGGGAGCCTGGGCCACCCGCGCCCGGCGTTCGGCTGCAACATCGACGACGCCGGCCCCGACGAATGCGCCGCCGAGGCCGCGCACCGCTGCAACGCGCCGCCGGATCCCAAGTCCGACCGCATCCCCGACCCGCGCGCCGGCCTGCTCTCGATGCTGATGGCCGTGTTCTTGCCGCTGCTCGTCGTCAGCGCGGGCGCCCTGGTCTCGGAGCGGACGATCTTTCGCAACGAGGCGATCGCGGGCGTGCGGACCGGGCCCTATCTGCTCGCGCGCTTCTTCGAGCTGTTCATCGTGGGCTGCGTGTTCATGGCGATCGTCCTCGCGATCGCCGTCGGCGGTCTCGACGTCGCGGGCCCGCGCGCGGCCTTCCTCGAGATCGGCGTCGCCGTGGTGGCCGGCGCAGTCGCGCTCGGCCTGCTGATCTCGGCGCTCGTGCCGCGCGCCGAGCTCGCGCTCTGGGCCGTGAACCTGATCGCCGTGCCGCAGATCCTGTTCGCCGGTGCGCAATCCAAGCTCGTCGGCGCGAAGGCCCTCCTCAGCCACCTCACGGTCACGCGGCCCGCGCTCGAGGCGATGGTGAAGCTCGATCTGCTCGCGCGAGATCTGTCGACTTGCCAGCGGGAGCGCTACCTTCGGGTCTGGCCTGGCTATTCACACGAGCTCTCGCATCCGCTTCGCGATCTGGTCGCGACCCTGGCGCCGTTCGCCGCGGCGTGCCTGGTGGCTGCCTACGTCGCGATGCGCGTGCGCGCCTGGCGCGAGCGCCATTTCTAGGGAGCTGAACGCGTGATCGGCACGTTCATCGGCAACTACCGCGTGATCGCCAAGATCGGCGAGGGCGGCATGGGCGTGGTCTATCTCGCCGAGCACCCCGAGATCGGCCGCCAGCTCGCCGTCAAGGTCCTCCATCCGAACATGGTCAGCGATCCGCAGAACCGCTCGCGCTTCGTCAACGAGGCGCGTGCCGCGGCGGCGATCCGGCACCCCAACATCGTCGACGTCATCGACGTGGGCACGCTGCCCTCCGACGGCACGCCGTACATCGTCATGGAGCACCTTGCCGGCGAGGACCTCGCCGCGCGCCTCCATCGCCGCGGCAAGCTCGGCGTCCCGGAGGCGATCGACATCGCCCTCCAGACGGCCGCCGCCCTCGGCGCTGCCCACGCGCGCGGCATCATCCATCGCGACCTCAAGCCGGCCAACCTGTTCATCGTCGCCGACGACGCTCACCTCGGCCACGAGCGCATCAAGGTCCTCGACTTCGGCGTCGCCAAGCTCCAGGGCGCGATCGCAGGCGCCGTCCGCACCCAGAGCGGCGTGTTCCTCGGCACGCCCACGTACATGTCCCCCGAGCAGTGCCTCGGCAACCGCGAGGTCGACCAGCGCTCGGACCTCTACGCCCTGGGCGTGATCCTCTACGAGATGCTGTGCGGCGTACCGCCGTTCGTCTCGACGGGCGTGGGCGAGCTCGTCGTCATGCACACGACCCAGGCTCCCGCCGCCCCGCGCAGCCACAACGCGGAGATCCCCGAGGCCCTCGAGCACGTGCTCGCTCGCCTGCTCGCCAAGGAGCCGAGCCAGCGCTTCGCCTCGGCCGCGGAGCTGCGAGCCGCCCTCGCCGCAGTCGCGGCGGTCGCCGGCGCGCCCCCGCGCACGGGCTCGGGCTCGGGCTCGCATGCGCCGTCGACGCCGGGTCCAGCACCGCAGGGCGCGGAGTCTGCATCTCCCGATCCTCGTCGCGCGGCGCCTGCCGGGACGCCGCAAGGACCGACGGCGCCTGCAGCAGAGTCGCCGGGTGTCACGCGCGCGATGCACAATTCCGTCATCGCCGCGCGGCCCGTTGCAGAGCGGCCGGCGGCGCGTCGCTCGCGCGCGGGGCTGTGGGGATTCATCGCGGGGGCATCGCTCGCGGCGGTGGCCGCCGTGCTGTTCGTCGTCACGCGCTCGACGGCACCGTCGACGCCGCCCGCTGGCGATGCCGCCGTCGCCGAGGTGCATCCCGGCGACGCGGCGATCGAGGGCGCGCATCCCGGTAGCGGCGCGCATCCGGTGGACGCAGGTCGACCGGTGCATCCGGTGGACGCCACGCCGCGGCCGATCGACCCACGACCGCGCCCCGTGGATGCAGGGCCACCGCATCCGGTCGATGCCGCGCATCCGGTCGATGCCGCGCCGCCGCCACCGCCACCCATCGATGCGGCACCGCATCCCGATGCCGCGCCGCCGGTCGATGCAGCATTGCCGCCTGCCGATGCCGTGGTGCCTGTTGTCGACGCAGGGCGTCCGCCCGATGCGGGCACGCGTCCGCCGCCCGACGCACGACCGCGTCCTGACGCAGGCGTGCCGGCGGACGCGGGCGCCGTGCCTCCGAAGATCGTCGAGGCATGTGCACGCAGCTGCCGCACGCTTCGATCGTGCGGCCTCCGGCCGAGCGCGTCCTGCGAACAGAGCTGCGCATCGAACCCCGCGGTCTCCGCGTGCGCAGTGGCCGCAGCGGGCGATTGCACCGCAGCTGCATCGTGCGAGCTGGTGGGTGAATGCAGCGGCGAGGGCCCGAGCGGCACCGCGACGTGCAATGCCACGTTCGCTTGCGAGCTGCGCTGCGGCGCGCAGGCCGGATGCGCGTGTCAGTGCACAAAAACGCTCGCGCCGCAGCACGCCACCGCATGGCTCAAGCTGCAGCGCTGCGTCACCGGATGCCGGCGCGATGCTGCGTGCGTCGCCCGTAGCTGCAGTCGCATGATCCTCGCGTGCCAGGCAGAGTGACGAGCGCTAGCGGCTCTGGACGCCGCGCATGAGGACGGCGCAGATGCGAAGGCGGCCCGAGGGGTCGCGGCGCAGGGTGTAGTCGGAGGCCTCGGCGCCGATCTCGCGGCGGTTCGCGTCGAGATAGGGCCAGCGGACCTTGACGACGACCAGGCGGTCGCCGATCCAGTCCTCGCCGAGGATGTCGGCGCGCGTGTCGAAGATGCCGCGCGCGTTGTACTGCGCCTTGCCTGCGCCAAACATGGCCTCGAGCTGCGCTCGCGACGTGATCGGGGTGACGGCATCGGCGGCGACGACCATGCCCGGGACCTCCCAGAGCATCGCGACTGCGTTGCCATCGCCGGCGGTGACGCTCCGCGCGACCTGGGTCAGGACCTCCTGGACCTCGCCGTGCGGCGCGGGGTTGATGCGCGCCCAGCTGGTCTGAATCATCTGGTGTTTCATCGCCATGGCGTCCTCACGTGGAGTGCGAATTCACGTTTCGCGCCAGCGTCGGACGTCGCGCCTCGGCGGGCGCGGCGCGCGCGGGCAGCGAG
>DATIPJ010000536.1:0-2027 GCA_035472155.1 Kofleriaceae bacterium | reverse complement strand
GAGGCCACCGAGACCGGTGATGCCTGTGAACCCGGCCGCGCCCAGGACTGCGGCGGCCACGAGGAGTGTGCGTCGCACCGCTCATGCTTGAACCACCCGGAGCGCGCGCGCAAGCAGTGCTAGCGTAGCTCCGTGCAACCGGTCACCCGCCTCGGTATCACCCTCGGCGATCCCGCCGGCATCGGCCCCGAGATCGTCGCAGCGACGCTGGCCGCCGCCCCCGAGGCCTGGCGGTCGCGCCTCGTGGTCTACGGCGACCGCGCGCCGCGCTCGAGCGGCTCGCGATCGCCGAACACGCGGATGCGCGACCGCCACGCAGCGGGGGCCGCGACGAGCGTCGCCGCCACGATCTCGGGCCCGATGCCCGCCGGATCTCCGAGGGTAATTCCGATCGTCGTGGCGCTTTGCACGCGCTGACGTTAACGCGCTTGCGCCTGCGCTTCGATCGGTTCATGCATGAGAGATGCGCTGCATCGGTCTCGTGCTGCTCGCCGCGTGCGCCGGTGCCGATGCGATGACCGCGCCGCCCGCGCCCCCCGCCAAGCCGGCGCCGGCGAACGAGGTCGGCTTCACCCCCGGCGAGACCATGGCGTTCGAGCTGCGGCTCGCCGGCATCGTCGCCGGCGAGGCCCGGCTCGCGGTCGGCGCGCTCGGCGACTTCGAGGGCCACCGCGCCGTCGTCGTCAAGTCGCGGGCCGAGACCGTCGGCGCGGCCGCGCTGATCAAGCACATCGTGGACGAGGCGACCACCGTCGTCGACATGGAATCGGGCCGGCCGATCACCGTCGAGACGCTGGTCGAGCAAGGCGACAACAAGATCACCGGCAGCGCGCGGTTCACCGGCAACGTCGCCGACATCACCTATGCGCGCAACGGCGAGGCGGCCCCGCACAAGCAGCGCATCGATTTCGGGGCGGTGACCGTGCACGACGCCCACACCGCGATGGCGCAGATCCGCGGCTGGCGCCCGACGCCCGGCGCGATGCGCTCGGTGTTCGTCGTCGGCGGGCGTCGAGTGTGGCGGGTCGACATGACCTACGTCGGCGCGGACACGATCGGCTCGGCGCTCGGCAACCGCCGCGCCGTGCGGTTCACCGGCCAGTCCTATCGCACGCGGCGCAACCTCACCGCCGAGAGCGACAAGCCCGGGCGCACGTTCTCGGTGTGGCTCACCGACGACGCCGACCGCGTGCCGCTCAAGGTCGTCGCCAAGACCGAGCTCGGCGAGGTCGCGATCGACCTCACCGAGTACAACCGCTGACGGTCACTCGTCGAAGCCGTCGCTCTGGCGCTTCGCGCGGCGCGGCGGCGGTGCTCCATCGTCGGGGATCGAGATCGTGCCCGACACCGCCGCCGAATCCTGCGCCGTGATCGGGCGCTTCCGGATCGGCGCGATCGCCTCGGCCGGGCGATCGAGGTCGCCGCTGAGCGCGATGTTGAGCGCCAGCTCGGACTCGAGCTCGGCGTCGAGCCCGGACTCGGGCGGCTCGTCCGCCTCGATCTCGAGGTAGGTCTCGATCTCCGGATCGGTCGGGCGCCGCGACCGCGAAGGCATCGGCACCTGCGGCACGACCGCCGCCGCCGCCATCTGGCCCGAGGGGCGCTCGCTGCGCGCGACCGGCGGGATCAGCGCGGGCGCGAAGCCCTTCGGCGTCACCGTCGGCGGTGGGGTCGACGGGCGCGCCGGCGGCGACACCGCCGGGTTCGACGGCCGCGTCGGCGGCTGGCCGGTCGGCGGCGTCGAGCTCGACGGTCGCAGCGACGCCTGCGCCTGGGGCGGGGTCGAGCTCGACGATGATCGCACCTGGGCCTGCGCCCGCGGCGGCGTGGCGCTCGAGGGCCGCGCGGGCGCCTGCGGTGGCGGCGTCGGCTTGATCGAGCGCCCCTGCGGCAGCGCCGGATCAGACGATCGGGTCGGCGCGTGCGCTTGCGGCAGCGTCGGGTCCGACGGTCGCCTCGCCGCCTGCACCTGCGGCAGCGTCGGGTCCGACGGTCGCCTCGCCGCCTGCACCTGCGGCAGCGTCGGG
>DATIPJ010000535.1:0-7693 GCA_035472155.1 Kofleriaceae bacterium | reverse complement strand
GGGCGAGCCCGACCGCGACCCCGACCGCAGCGGTCGCGGCGCCAACCGCGGCGCCAGCCGCAACGCAAGCCGCAACGCAAGCCGCAACGCCAACCGCAACGCCGACGCTGACCGCGACGCCGATCGAACCGACCGAGACCGCGCAGGCCGCGCCGCCGCATCCCGTGATCGAGCTGCAGGTCGGCGCACCGCCGAGCCCACCCCCGGCTGCTCCGCCGACCGCGCGCACGGGCCGCGCGTCGCCTTCGGCGGCCAAGAAGACCGCGGCGCCGGCGCCCATCGCTGCCCCCGTCGCCGCACCGCCCGCAACGGTCCCGGCCGCGAGCCAGCCCGCCCTGGGCCCCGCCACGACACCGCCCCCCGCTGCGCCGCCGCCGCCGCCGGACTGCAAGCCCCCCTACTACTTCGAAGGCCAGAAGAAGGTCTTCAAACCCAACTGCATCTGATGCTGGTCCGCATGCACAGGAGCGCTGATCCATGACCGCCGCACGCCACGCCCTCGCGATCGCCGCCGCGATCGCCGGTCTCTCGTCGAGCCCGCTCGCCGCAGCCGACACGATCTCCAAGGAGCAGTGCATCGACGCGCACAGCCGCGGCCAGGATGCCCAGTCGGATGGAAAGCTCACGCTCGCGCGCAAGCTGTTCCTGACCTGCGCGCAGTCGTCGTGCCCGGTGCTCGTGCAGGGCGACTGCGCACGCTTCGTCGACGACTTATCGCGCCAGCAGCCATCGCTGACCTTCGTCGCGCGCGATGCCCAGGGCGCCGACCTGCCCGACACCTCGGTGTACGTCGACGAGAACTTGGCCGCGACGCGGCTCGACGACGGCAAGGCGCACGAGGTCGACCCCGGCCGCCACACCGTGCGGTTCACCAGCGCGGGGAAGGAATACAGCGCGACGATCGTGGTCGGCCTCGGCGAGAAAGGCCGCACGGTGATGGCGACGTTCACGACGATCAACCTGCCCGCCCCGGCCGCGCGCACCACGGCGAACGCGGGCCCCGCCGTCCGCACGGTGCACCCGCTCGGGTCGAAGATCGCGATCGGCGTCGGCGGCGCCGCGGTGGTGACCGGCGCGCTGCTCGCGGTGCTCGGCGTGCGCAAGGTCCCGTCGAGCTGCTCGATCTCGTCGAATCAGTGCAGCGCGCCGCCGGGCGACCCGGTGTTCGACCAGGCCAAGTCGGGCATGCAGGAGGTCAACGTCGGGATCGCGATCGGCTCGATCGGCGCGGCCGCGCTCGCCGGCGGGCTCACCTGGTACTTCCTCAAGGCGACGACCGAGCGCGACGATCGCGCGGCGCTGGCGCCGATGGTCGGTCGCGATTCGGCGGGGCTCGCGCTCGCCGGCCGGTTCTGACGGGCTGTCCGAACGGCGGACGCACGCTCGACGCGGTAACCAGCGCGCTCGAACGCGGCGACGAGGCCCGCCTCGCCGAGCAGGTGGCCGAGCCCGACCGCGACGAAGGCGCCGGCGCCTCCCACGAAGCGCTGCTCGATCTTCGGCAACCAGCGCCGGGTGCGCTCGTCGAGCAGCTCGTCGCTGCGCCCGGGGACCACGAGCATCCGGGTCAGCTCGGCGAGGTCGCCGGCGCCGTAGACCGTGCGCAGGTGCGCGACCTGGCAAGCGAATGTTCCGCGCGCGTGGATCGCGGCCGATAGATCGGCAGCCGTGGCGCTCGTGGTGAGCGCGCCGACCTGCTCCTGCCAGGTCTCGAGCCCGGCGACCGCGATGGCTTTCTTGTGGGCGTGCTCGGCGAGCGCGAAGTCCATCGATGGCCGCGGCGACCGCACGACCCGCGCGCGCAGCCGCACCAGCGCGAACCATGGCCGCGCGTGGCGCAGCTCCTCGGCGGTCATCGCACCGTCCATTGCGGCCACGAGGTCCCACCAGTCGTCGGCGGGCAGCATTCGATCGAGCACCTCTCCCCACGGCAGGCGCGCGAGCTCGCCGAGCTTGCGCGGGTCGGCGTCATCGTCGCCGAGCTCGGACACGAAGATCGCCGACTGATCGAGCGCCGCCCACGCCGCCGGCGGCACCTCGCCGGCGCCCGCGTCGTGGATCGTGCCGAACAGCCAGACCACCGGGCCGTCGCCGCGCTGCACGCGCCACAAAAGCGGCGGCGCCTCGGGATCGCGTGACCCGATCTCGCAGCGCGGCGGCGCGCTCGCGCAACCGGCAACCGCCGCCAGCGCTCCGACGACCACCGCAGCGACGGCGGCGGCGATCTGCCCCTGCATTCTATTTCGCATTCCGCATTCTATTTCGGCCGTGGCTGGGTCGCTCTTCCATGATTCCGCGCGGTTGTCGTGGCACGTGCGCTGCTTTCTCGATCTGCACATTGACGATATAGCCAATCACGACTGACCCGGTCCGCAATCGCCGGATCCGGTTCACATCGAGCGCGCTCGGCGGCGGTCCCGCAGCTTCAGGGGCCGCGGCGAGCGCGATGGGGAGCTTTTGCGTTCTCGCTGCGCACCGCAGCGGAAAGGAAGACATCATGACCACGACCACCACACGACAGGGCGGATTGACGCCGCTCGCGAAGGGCATGATCGGCCTCGCGCTGGCGGCCAGCGCGGTGATCGCGACCAAGCATTTCGTGCCGGGGCTGCTCGGCGGCACGCGCGGCACCCAGGCGGTGCCCACGGTGCCGCCCAAGGCGGACCTGCCAACCGGTGAGCCCGTCACGGCGCCGAAGATCGTCGCGCCGGTCGCCCCGCCGAGCAGCGCCAAGCCCGGCTGCCCGAGTGCGCCCGAGACCCGGATGCTGATCTGGGCGTGGAATGCGCAGCAGGGCCTGCTGCTCGCCAGCGGCGGCGCGCAGGCCACCGAGGGAAGCCTCATGTGCAAGAACAACATCAACCTCAAGCTGACCCGCCAGGACATGGTGGACCAGATGCAAGCCGAGCTGGTGAAGTGCGCCGGCGAGCTCGCCGGTCACGACGACTGCGCCCAGGGTGCGCACTTCGTCGCGATCATGGGCGACGGCTCGGCCGCATTCCTGGCCGCCGTCAACCCGGCGCTCGCCAAGGTCTGCCCGGAGTGCACCGCCGAGATCATCGGCTCGGCCGGCTACTCGCGCGGCGAGGACAAATTCATGGGCCCGGCCGCGTGGAAGCGCACGCCCGCGGACTCGGCGGGCGGCGTCATCGCCGGCTACCTGCGCGACGGCGACTGGAACATCGCCATGAAGTGGGCGGGTGACAACGCGATCTGCAACAACCCCGACGAGACCACGTACGATCCGGCGTGCCTCAACTGGGTGGCGGCCTCGGACTACATCGATGCCGGCACCAAGTACATCGCCGGCTACTGCGAGCGCCGCCCGGTCGTCCACGGCGGCAAGCGGACCGGCGAGACCCACAACGTCTGCGTCGACGCCGTCGTCACGTGGACCCCCGGCGACGTCAACGTCGCGCGCGGACGCGGTGGACTGGTCTCGATCGCCTCGACCCAGGACTACATCTACCAGATGCCCAACGTCGTCATCGGCCTTCGCAAGTGGGACCGCGCGCACCGCGCCCAGGTCACCGGCTTCCTGCGCGCGATGACCGACGGTGGCCAGCAGGTCAAGCAGAGCCCCGCGGCTCGTCAGCGCGCCGCCGAGATCAGCGCCGCGGTCTACGGCGAGAAGGACGCCGCGTACTGGCTGAAGTACGCCAGCGTGGTGCGCGAGAACGACAAGCTCGGCCATCCGGTCGAGCTCGGCGGCTCGGCGGTCAACAACCTCGCCGACAACCTCTACCTGTTCGGCCTCGGCGGCGACCACACCGGCGCGCGCGGCAGCATCTTCGCGGCGACCTACACGATCTTTGGCAACATCGTCGTTCACTACTACCCGGCCCTGGTGCCGAGCTATCCGGCCGTCGAGACCATCGTCGACACATCGTACCTCGAGGAACTCGCGCACCAGGTCCCCACGGTCGCCCCGGCGGAGCTGCCGGCCTACAGCGCCGCCGACCCGGTGAACGTCGAGGACCGCGAGGTCATCGGCCGCCGCAACTGGACCATCAACTTCCAGAGCGGCAGCGACCGGTTCACGCCGGACGCGCTCAAGGTGCTCGAGGAGCTCTACGGCCAGACCGTCGTGACCCGCACGATCGTCGAGATCAACGGCCACACCGACGCCGACGGCGACGCCGAGGCCAACCGCGAGCTGTCGCGGCGGCGCGCCCTCGCCGTCCGCGACTACATGGTCCATCGCTCGGCGCTGAGCTTCCCCGAGACCCGGTTCCGCGTGACCGGCTTCGGCGAGGACTCGCCGGTCGCGCCCAATGACACCGCGGCCAACAAGGCGCGCAACCGGCGCGTCGAGATCGTGATGCGCACGCGCTGACGCGGCGCCCTGACGCTCGCAACCCGTACCCACCCACGAAGGATGCGTGCCATGACTGCACGTTCTGTCTCGATCCAGCAGGCGCTCGATGCGCTTGCACCGAACCGGCAGGTCGCACTGCCGATCTACGCCGGGTACGCGGTTGTGAGCGTCGCGGTGTTCGCCGTCGCATGGCAGCTCGGCGCCGGCGTCGTGCCCTCGCCGAGCGAGGTCGCCGCAGCGCTCGCCCGGCTGTGGAGCGAGCACGGTCTGTTCGACGCGCTCGCGACGAGCTTCCTGCTCAACGCCGAGGCGATCGCCTGGTCGGCCGCGATCGCGCTCGCACTCGCGTACGCGACCGTGATCCCCGCCGCGCGGCCGCTCGTCGCCGCGATCTCGAAGCTGCGGTTCACCGGGCTCGTCGGCTGGGCGTTCGTGTTCACGCTGTGGGCGCACGACGGCCACCAGCTCAAGCTGTGGATGCTGGTGTTCGGCATGGCGCCGTTCTTTGTCACGGCGATGGCGGCGGTCGTCGCCGAGCTTCCGCGCGAGCGCTTCGATCACGCGCGCACACTCGGGATGTCCGAGTGGCGCGCCGTGTGGGAGGTCGTCGTGCTCGGCACCGCCGACCGCGCGCTCGAGGCGCTGCGCCAGAGCGCCGCGATGGGCTGGATGATGCTCACCATGGTCGAAGGCGTCGTGCGCTCCGAGGGCGGCATCGGCGCGATGATGCTCAACGAGAACAAGCACCTCCAGCTCGACGCGGTGTTCGCGCTGATCGCGGTGGTGCTCATCGTCGGTGTCGCGCAGGACCTCGCGCTCGCCTGGCTGCGCCGCACCGTCTGCCCCTACGCCGAGCTCGCCACCGAGCGCTCGGCCCGGACCTGACAGGAGCTCCCATGACCTGCCCCTATGACCTACGCGAGACGCTGATCAAGGTCGAGGACGTCCACGCGACGCTGGGCGGCAGCGTCGTGCTGCGCGACATCGACGCCGAGATCAAGGACATCGTGCGCCCCGACGTCGTCGGCCAGGGCCAGGTCGTCGGCGTGCTCGGCCCCTCGGGCGCCGGCAAGACCACGCTGTTCCGGATCCTCGCCGGGCTCGACGCGCCGACCCGCGGCCGCGTGCTGATCGGCGCCGACCAGCAGCCGGTGCGCGCCGGCCAGGTCGGCGTGGTGTTCCAGCACTACCCGCTGTTCGAGCATCGCAAGGTGCTCGGCAATCTGGTCGTCGCCGCGCGGCGCGCGTGCGTGCCCGACGCCGAGGCCCGCGCACGCGATCTGCTCGAGCGCTTCGGGCTCGGCGACCGCGCCGATGCGTGGCCGAGCGAGCTCAGCGGCGGCCAGCGCCAGCGCGTCGCGATCCTTCAGCAGCTGCTATGCGGCCACACCTATCTGCTCATGGACGAGCCGTTCTCTGGACTCGATCCGATCAACAAGCACCACGCGTGCGCGCTGATCGCCGAGGTGTCGCGGATGCACGAGCAGAACACGATCCTGATCGTGACCCACGACATCCGCGAGGCGGTCAAGGTCTCGGACACGCTGTGGCTGATCGGGCGCGACCGCGCGCCGTCGGGCGAGCCGCTGCCCGGCAGCAAGATCGTCGAGACCTACAACCTGATCGAGCGCGATCTCGCGTGGCACCCCGACATCGAGCACACGCCGGCATTCGCGGCGTTCGTGCGCGAGCTCGAGGACCGCTTTCACACGCTCTGAGGAGGCCGACGCGCCCCGCAAGGAGATCACCATGATGACCAAGCTCAGACCCTGGACCCTGCACTTCCGGCGCGCCCTCGCGTCGCCGGGCAACCTGATCGCCGGTGCGGGCGCAGTGCTGGCCTCGGCGGTCACGTGGAATCCGCTGCCGCTGATCCTGTTCGGGCTCGGCGAGCCGGTGTGGCTGTACACCGCGACTGCCTCGGGCCGCTATACGCAGCGGCTGCGTGACGACCGCAAGACCGCCGCCGCCCTCGACGGTGCGCGCGCGCTGGCGTGGCGCGAGTCGCAGCTCGCCGCGCTGGTGATCGCCACACCGTGCGGGCGATGGATCCTCCGCGGCCGGCTGCCCGACTATCCGATGACGTACCAGCGCCTGGTCGCGATGCGCGATCAGACCGCGCAGCTGGTGGCCGCGCGCCACGACGACGCCAACGCGCTCGAGCAGGACATCGTCGCGCGCATGGATGACATGCTGCGCGCCTACCTGATGATGGTGCGCGAGCGCCTGCTGTTTCACTGCGCGCTCGCCAAGCTCTATCCCCAGCTGCCCGACCCGCCGGAGGCCCCGCCGCGCTCGCTGCTCGCCATCGTGCGCCGCGCGCTGATCGCCCCGGCGCCCGCGCCGGCCGCGCCGACCGCGTGGACCGACGAGACCCCGTTCGTCTCGCTCGAGGACGCCTGCGACGACATCCGCGGCAAGCTCGCCAACTTCGCGCGCGAGGCCAAGCGCACCCCCGAGCACGACGACGTCTACCGGCCGATGCTCGAGGCGCTCGAGCGCCGGCTCGGCGAGCTCGAGGCGCGAGGCAAGAACGATCGCGCGATCGCCGCCCAGCTGGGTGTATTCCCCGATCAGTTCGAGATCATCCTCGGCAAGCTCGCCGGTGCGCAGGCCGACGTCAGCGCCGTGATCGGCGAGATGAAGCTCCTCCTCGAGCAGACCGACGACACCGTGCGATTCGTCGAGGACACGCGGCCGGCCGAGCGCCACGACGCGGTGCCGAACTGATTCACGCGGCCGAGCAAGTCGCCGGCCCCGCCGCACCACGCGGCGCCGCGCCGGGCTAGATTGCGGTGTGCGCACCGTCCGCGCGATCCGCTACCTGACGCCCCTCCGCGAGGGCGGCTCCGTGCCCGCAGTGGTCGAGGCCGACGACGACGGCACCTACGTCGCCAAGTTTCGCGGCGCCGCGCAGGGTCCGCGCGCGCTGGTCGCCGAGCTGGTCGGCGGCGAGATCGGGCACCTGCTCGGCCTGCCGATCCCGCAGCTCGCGCTGATCGAGATCGACCCGGTGCTCGCGCGGTCCGAGCCCGACAGCGAGATCCAGGACCTGCTCCGCAAGAGCGCCGGCCTGAACCTCGCGCTCGACTACCTGCCCGGCGCGCTCAACTGGGAGCCCGCGCTCGCACCGCCGCCCGATGCCGCGCTCGCCGCCGCCGTCGTGTGGTTCGACGCGTTCATCACCAACGTCGATCGCACGCCGCGCAATCCCAACCTCCTGCGCTGGCACAAGCAGCTCTATCTGATCGATCACGGCGCGGCGCTCTACTTCCATCACGACTGGCCGACCCAGACCGCCAAGGTGAGGTCGCCGTTCGCGATGGTCCGCAACCACGTGCTGTTGCCGCTCGCCGGCGACCTGCGCGCCACCGA
>DATIPJ010000534.1:0-3360 GCA_035472155.1 Kofleriaceae bacterium | reverse complement strand
CCGAGAAACACCGCAGCTGGCAGAGGCTCGCCGAGCAACACGGCCTGAGCCACACGCCGGGGCCCCACGCGGGCTATTTCCAGGGCGCGCGCATCGGGGGAACGATCGACGGCCGAGACGTCAGCGTGCGGGTCGATTTCGTCGAAGATCTCCAGAAGCTGATGGGCTGGGCGTCGGTCGCCTGCGACGCTGCGGCCCCCGCCGGAGGAAGCGCGCGCGGCGAGCTCGTCGCGTGGTACGAGGCGCGGCGGCGCGCGGCCGATCTACCGCCGATCCGCAGCGACGAGGCGCCGTGGGCGAAGGAGCTGCTCGTCGGCGTGATCTTTCTCCGCGACGGTCGCCTGGTCTACGAGGAGCTGTACGGCATCGAGGAATCCAGGCTCGCCCTCGTGCTGGAGAAGCTCCCCGCCTGGGCCGATCTGCTCGAGCGCGCCGGACGCGTGTAGCCGACGACGCCTACGAGGATCTCGCGCACACGACCGCGCCGCAGCGAGACGGCCTTCACAGCAGCGCGTCGCCGCCGCGCGCGGTGCCGTGCGCGTTATCATGGACGACCTGGTGGAAGGAGTGCGATGAAGCGCGCCGGACTGGTCGGGTTGATCGCGGTCGGGTTGATCGCGGTCGTGGTCGCAGCGGCGTTCTGGGCAACGCGCGACGACGACGACGACCGCTCGAAGTCGAAGGTGAGCTACCGGGACGGCCGGTCCGCAGTGGCACCGCGCCGCGCGCCGGTCCGCGGCGTCGATCCGATCGCGGCCAGCGCCGACGTCCCGCTGCGCATCGAGGGCTGCGTGATCGACCCCGGCGGCAGCCCCGTCGCCGGCGCCACGGTTGTCCTCGCGCCGGCCGGCGGGCCCGTGACCATCGCCGGGACCGCGACCATCGCCGGGACCGCAGCCATCGCCGGAACCACGACCAGCGGCGCCACGGCCAGCGGCACCACGACCACAGCTGCCGGGACTGCGATCTCGTCGGCGGATGGCCGGTTCGCGTTCACGCGCCTCGAGCGCGGCACCTATTCGCTGCTTGCCTCCACGCGCACGCATATCGCGGGGCCGATCCGCGCAACCGCTGCCGAACAGCCGCGGACCGTGATGATCCGACTCGAGCGCGGCGGCGCTCACATCGTCACAGTCGTCGACGACGGCGGCCGGCCGATCCAGGGTGCGCTGGTCCGCGTGCCGGGTGACGGGTGGATCGCGATCCGGCCGACCGACGCGGCCGGCAAGGTGACGCTCGGACCTCTGCCGCCGGGCGCGGCCTACATCGCGGTCGCGGCGCCCGGCTACGTGCCTGCCATGGGCGGCCTCGAGATCGCCCCGTTCGCGCAGCCCGGCGAGTCCACGATCGTGCTCCGCCTCGATGCTTCGGGTCGCGGCGTCTCGGTATCGGGCCGCGTGGTCGACGAGCGGCGCGCGCCGATCGCCGGAGCGCGCGTCATCACCCGATCCCGCGCCGCGGTTCTTGCCCCCGCGGAGATCCTCACCAACGAGCGTGGCGAGTTCACCGTGCCGGCGCTCGCATCCGGTAGCTATGAGCTGCAGGCGATCGAGGACGAGCATGCGCCGGATCGCCCGACGACGGTGAAGGTCGCGGGCGTGCCGATCGATGGCATCGAGATCGCGATGCAGGACGGCGGCGTGATCGCCGGGGTGGTCCTGGACCAGGACCGCAAGCCCGCACCGTTCGCGACGCTGATCTCGCTGGAGTCCGGGTGGGGGCGGCGCGAGGTCATCACCGACGCAGGCGGCGCGTTCGAGCTGCGCGGGCTGGCGCGCACTGGCTTCACGCTGCGGGCCGAGCGCGAGAACGCGACGAGCCGCTCCGTGTACGTCGACCTCCACCGCGAGAACGCCGAGGCGGAGGTCGAGCTCGTGCTCGACCGCAACGGCGCCATCACGGGCACGGTGGTCGACGAGCGCGGCGCGCCGCTCCCGGGCGTCATTGTCACCGCGTCCCCCGACTGGAAGCGCCCCATGCCGCCCCGCAGCGGCGCGCTCTCGATGCTCGACGCGGTCACCGACGGCGACGGCGCGTTCGTCTTGCACGGCCCGCCCGATGTCCCGGTTCGCCTCGACGCGCGCCGCCGGCGGATCGCCCATGCGGGGACGCTCGAGCCGAGCGTGCCGGCCATGATCGGCGACCGCGATGTCCGGCTCCGGCTGGTGCCGGAAGGCCGCGTCACCGGTCGGATCACCGTCGCCGGCCTCGATCGGCCGCCGAGCAAGGTCCATGTGTATATCCTGGGCGCTCCGCCCGCATTCGTGGGCCGCGACGGCTCGTTCGAGCTCATCGAGGTGCGACCGGGAACCTACTCGCTGCCGTTCGGCGGGATCGATTTCCTTTCGTTCCAGCAATCCGGTGTCGAGGTTCGCTCGGGCGAGACCACCGACCTCGGCACGCTCACTGCGACGCGCAGCCGCGTCCTCGTCGGCCGCGTCGTCGACAGCACCGGTGCACCGTTCGACGGCGCGCGGATCGAGGTCGGCGTCATCCGCCCGCCGCCCGTCGAGATCGACGATCCGGCCGCGGGCTTTCACGCCTATCGCACCGGCTTCAGCGCGGCCGACGGCACGTTTCGCGTCTACCCCGTGCCTCCGGCGCCGATGTTTGTCGTCGCGTCGGCCCAGGCCGCCGGCAGCTCCGAGCCGATGCCTGTCCCGGGTGCCGCCGACACGATCGGCGATCCTCCACCGGTCACGCTCGTGCTCTCGCCGTCCCACGAACCTCGCCAGGAAGAGCGCGTGCCTTCGCCGCCCCCATGAGCCTCGCCAGGAGCTCGAGCTCGCGCGCGTCGGTTCACGCGTGGTGGCCGTGTCGCTGCCCTGGTCAACGCATGGACGGCAGCACAAGGGCGCCCGTCGCCATCGCCGCGCCGACGGGAATCTCGCGGAGCGCGGTCAGGAAGTCGCTGTCGTCGTCGGAGCGCGCGTAGACCATGAGGACGCGGGCGCCGCTGTGCACGCCGAGGATGCCGACGATGTCGTGGCGCATGTCGATGTCGAGCACCGACTCGCCGACCGGGTTGGCGGCCGCGCTGGTGTAGGTCGCAAATCCGCCCGGGCCGAAGTGACCGCAGGACACGGTCATGCTGCCGGGGTTGGTGATGCAGACCTCGCCGTCGTCGTTGGCGGCCCAGCAGGCGGCGACTTCCTTGGTCGCGACCAGCTGGATCTGGGTCTCGCCGCTCGCGACCGGCACCGCCGCCTGGTTGGCATCGCTCGCCAGGTGCGCGACCGGGGCGACCACGAGGTCGTCGAGGCCGGTGATGCCGACGATGGTGCCGGCCGGGATGCCGGAGACCGACGTCGCGGCGCCGCGCAGATTGCCGTCGCCGCGGAGCGCGGAGGCCTCGAGCGA
>DATIPJ010000533.1:0-1707 GCA_035472155.1 Kofleriaceae bacterium | reverse complement strand
ATTCGTCGCGCGCGACGAGGGGGCGCGAGTGCCGGGGTGCGGCTGCGGGAGGCGCAGGGACCGGCGGAGGCTGGGTCTTGAGGCGCGGGTGTGCTGCGGGCGAGTGCGCTGCCGGTGCGTGCGGCGGGGACGGGTGGGCAGACGCGTGCGCCGCGGGCACGTGGGCTGCCGACGCGCGGGCGGCGGATGGGCGCGGTGGGGGCGGGCGCGGGCTGTTGCGGCCGCGGCCGTTTTCGAGGATGACCGTGGTCGCGCCGTGAAGGTCGTCGTGGCGGTCGGCCTTGGGCATCGTGGTGTGGTTCGACTCGCTCGAGAACTCGTTGGAGCCGCTCGAGTCCCCTGCGTCGCTGGCTTCGGGGATGGCGAGGATCGAGACCGAGGTGGGCTTGGGCTGGAACGGCACCTCGGGCGGCTCGAAGTCCTCGTCGCGCGACATCAGGCTCTCGCCCAGGTCGTCGCTGACGTCCTCGTCGAGGACGTACTCCTCGAGCATGCGCAGCTCGCGCTCGATCTCGGCCGCGAAGCTCTTGCGGATGAAGCGGCCCAGGTGGCTGCGCGAGTAGTTGGGCATGAACTTGCGCAGGAAGGCGCGCAGCTCGACCTCGGCCTCGGCAGCGGTCTGGTAGCGGTTGGCGCGGCTGCGCGTGAGGCACTTGTCCGCGATGGCCTCGAGCTCGGGCGGGATGCCCGCGGTCAGCTCGCCGATCGGGCGGTACTTGGCGTCGCGCACCTTGATCAGGAGGTCCATCTCGTTGGTGGCAGTGAACGGCGGGATGCGGGTCAGCATCTCGTAGAGGCACGAGCCGAGGGAGAACACGTCGCTGCGGTGGTCGAGCTTGCGGCCGAGCGCCTGCTCGGGGCTCATGTACTTGACCTTGCCCTTGATGACGCCGGTCTTGGTGGTGACCTTCGAGAGCGTGGCCTTGGCGATGCCGAAGTCGCAGAGCTTCACCTCGCCCGCGTAGCTGCAGATGATGTTCGAGGGCGAGACGTCGCGGTGGATGATGCGCAGTGGACGGCCGCGGCTGTCGATCGCGGAGTGCGCCGCGTGGAGCGCGGAGCCGACCTCGGCGGCGACATAGGCCGCGTGCTCGGGCGGGATCGGCTTCTTCTTGGTGCGGCAGCGCTCGAGGACGGTGCGCATATCCTTGCCGTCGACGTGCTCCATCGCGATGAAGTACTCGCCGTGGGCGCGCGCGAACTCGTAGACCCGGGCGATGTTGATGTGGCGCAGGACGCTGGCGATCTTGGCCTCGTCGACCAGCATCTGGATGAAGTCGTCGTCCTCGGCCAGGTGCGCGAGGACGCGCTTGACCGCGACCAGGTGGGGCTGGCCGTTGCCGTCGAACGTCTTGGCGCGGTAGATCTCGGCCATTCCGCCGAACGCGATGCGATCGAGCAAATGGTAGCGACCGAGCTGTTGAGCCCTTCTCACCGGCTCTCCCAGGCTACCGCGTGGGTCTCCCCGGGGGCCAGGTGTACATGTCCTACCCGCGTGCGATCTCGCTGAGATTCGCTATCATCCGCGGCATGTCTCGCTGTGCCTTGCTTGCCCTCTGTGTCGCCGCCGCGTGCTCGAAGTCCGCCGGCAATCAGGACAAAGTTTCGTCGCCCCCGCCGTCGCCGCCGCCGGGCGGAGACGTCATCGCGGTGCCCAAGGCCGGTGCCCCCGCGGGCGCCCCTGGGACACCGATGGGCGGCCCCGCC